>NZ_JVBO01000027.1:0-19081 GCF_001073445.1 Granulicatella sp. 572.rep1_STHE
GTCAAGAAGACCGTGCGGACTAACCTCGAAAGGCTTGAGCCTATGCCTTTTCGAACTCAACTACAGGATGCGAGAAAAGGCGCTTATAGGCGATGACGGTTCGCAGGTTGGCCGTAAGCGGTCAAGAAGACCGTGCGGACTAACCTCGAAAGGCTTGAGCCTATGCCTTTTCGAACTCAACTAAAAACAGGAAGTGAGGGCGAGTGGTCAGCTTTCGACCCTTTACCGAAATTAACGCAAGCGTCCGATAAGGACGTGCGGATAATTGTCGGAAAGGAACGCGAAAGCTACGAGCCTGAACTCAACTAAACAGGATGTGAAGCAGAAAGACAGAAGCAAAGAATATTCTCACAGTGTGAGAATATTCTGCTTCGTAGTCTTTCGTTCGCACAGTTTATTAGACTTTCTTGAATCACGAGTGATGAAAAGAAAGTCAATAAACCACTGCGCCTAAGTCATGTCACACCCCATTGAATGCACTAAAAAATTATCATATATGATAATTCACGCATTTGTTAATTTCACTATACATATTTTATTTTTATCAATTTAACAACATTATTTTAAGAAAAAGGAGACTTCTATGACGCAAATTCTAGATGGGAAAGCATTAGCTGGAAAAATAAGAGAAGGACTAAAACAGGAAGTACAACAACTTTCTAAGAGTGGAGTAACTCCTTCACTAACGGTCATTCTTGTTGGAGAAGACCCAGCTAGTCAAGTGTACGTACGTAACAAAGAACGTGCGGCAACAGAAGTAGGCATTCATTCAAATGTGATTCGCCTCGCTGAAGAAACAACACAAGAAGAACTATTAGAATACGTGAATACACTGAACCTTGACGATAGCGTTCACGGTATTTTGGTGCAATTGCCCTTGCCAAAACACATCGATACAGAAGAGGTCTTAGAAGCGATTGTTCCTGAAAAAGATGTGGACGGGTTCCATCCAGTGAACTTAGGAAAGTTACTGCAAAAGGATGAATCAATTGTTCCCTGTACACCACAAGGGATTATGGAATTTTTCAAAGAATACAATATTGACCTTGTTGGAAAAGAGATGGTCATTATTGGCCAAAGTACGATTGTCGGCCGTCCAATGGCGCTTTTAGGATTGAATCATGGAGCGACCGTTACCGTTTGCCATAGTCGTACGAAAGATTTAGAGCAAGTGGCTAAACGCGCTGATATTTTGATTAGTGCAGTAGGGAAAGCAGGTCTTGTTACAAAAGACTTTGTGAAAGAAGGGGCTGTTGTCATAGATGTCGGCATTAACCGTAATGAAGCTGGAAAACTCTGCGGAGATGTTGATTTTGAAGAAGTGGCGCCACTCACAAGTGCTATTACACCAGTACCTGGCGGGGTTGGTCCAATGACCATTGCGATGTTACTAGCTCAAACCGTAAAAAATGCTAAAAGTAAGAAGGAGTAGGACATGGAACAAGAATATTTAACCGTCACCGCGTTGACAAAGTATATTAAAACTAAATTTGACCGTGATCCGCACTTAGACCGCGTTTATTTGACGGGAGAAATTTCGAACTTTAATAAAAATAGTGTGCATAAGTATTTCAACTTGAAGGATGAAAATGCCATTATCGCTGCGACCATGTTCCAAGGCGCTTATAAGAAAATTCAATTCCAACCTGAAGAAGGAATGAAAGTTCTTGTGATTGGTCGTGTTACGGTCTATGAGAAATCTGGTAAATACCAAATGATTATCGAGCACATGGAACCAGATGGTGTAGGGGCTCTTTATCAAGCCTATGAACAGTTGAAGAAAAAATTAACTGAAGAAGGAGTTTTTTCTGGACCGAAGAAACCAATTCCTGTATTCCCAAGGAAGATTGCGATTTTAACGAGTGATACAGGTGCTGTTATTCGAGATATTCAAACAACAGTTGCTCGTCGTTTTCCAATCGCTCAACTCGTGTTATATCCAACTGTGGTACAAGGAGTACACGCTGTTCCAAGCATTCTTAAAAATTTAGACTTAGTAGAACAATCGGATGCAGATGTGGTTATCATTGGTCGTGGTGGAGGTTCCATCGAAGATTTATGGGCCTTTAACGAAGAACCGGTTGTAAGACGTGTTGCTTCATTCGCTCTTCCAATCATTTCAAGTGTGGGGCATGAAACAGATACGACTTTAACAGACTTTTCCGCTGACCAACGTGCAGCTACACCGACTGCTGCAGCAGAACTCGCAACGCCGGTACTCAATGATATTCATTTAACACTTGGAAACTTGACTGGCCGCTTGCAAACAACAATGCTTACTCAATTGAACACTCGTAAAGAGTTATTAAGTAAACTAGAAAAGTCTGGTATTTTTGTAAAACCAGAACGAATGTATGAAGTCTATGCACAGCAAGTGGATCAATTGCAATTGAAGTTGATGCAAGGGATGCAACAAAGACTTCATTTGGCAAAACAACAGTCGATGCAATTTACGCACCGTCTGCAATTAGTGTCTCCAGAACAATTATTAATTCAACAAAAGCAAAAACTCGAATGGTTGCAAAAGCAATTACTTGATAGCAATCAAAACTACTTGCAGGATAAGCAAATTAGGTTCCAACAATTAGTAGAGAAATTAGATTTACTCAGCCCATTAAAAATCATGACACGTGGATATGGTATTGTGTTTAAAAATGGAACAATCGTAAATTCGGTAGAACAAATTGAAAATAATGAAGAAATAGAGATTCGTTTAAGTGATGGTCTTGTAAATGCGACCGTTAATGAAAAGAACAAGGAGAGTTTATAATGGCGAAGAAAACATTAAAATTTGAAGAAGCAATGTCTGCATTAGAACAAATCGTAAGACAATTAGAAAGTGGAAATGTTCCACTTGATGAAGCATTAGATAAATTTAAAGAAGGAATGGAACTTAGTCAATTTTGTAATGAAACATTAACAAAAGCAGAAGAAACAGTTCGCGCAATGATTACAGTGAATGCAGAAGGAAAAGAGGCATAATCCTATGGTGAAGTCTGTCATTCAACAACTTCAACAAGATGTAGCCAATCACTTAACAAAGCTTATTGAAGAAAGACCAACAGAAGCTCGCCTAAAAGAAGCCATGCTTTATGTGGTACAGTCCGGTGGGAAACGCATTAGACCGCTCTTAACGCTTGCAGTTGGTTCTGCTGGAACAGCGACAAATAAAGCTGCGTTAGACTTAGCATGTGCCTTAGAGATGATTCATACGTATTCCCTTATTCATGATGACTTACCTGGAATGGACGATGATGATTTACGTCGCGGTTGTCCAACCGTGCATAAGGCGTTTGATGAAGCCACTGCGATTTTAGCAGGCGATGCATTACTGACATTAGCATTCGAAGTGGCTTCAAATACTGACTTAGATGCGAGTCAGTTAGTGGAAGCCGTGAAGATTTTATCGAGTGCTTCTGGTATGAGTGGCATGATTTCTGGCCAAATGAAAGATATTGCTAGTGAAGAAGTGACGATTACTCTCGAACAAATGAAAGAAATCCATCGTGAGAAAACAGGAGGATTGTTATTAGCTGCTGTTCGTCTTGGGAATCTCTTTTTATCTGATGAAACTCAGAAAGAAGCTTTTGTCTCTTATGCAACTCACTTTGGCCTAGCATTCCAAATTCAAAACGACTTACAAGATGTATGTTGGACAAGTGAACAAACTGGGAAAGAAACAGGTAAGGATTCAGAATTAAGTAAAAATACGTATCCGAGTCTCTTAGGAGTAGAAGGCGCAAAAGAAGCCCTTTCAACTGAAATTGCCTTTTGTAAGAGTGCTTTGGATGAAGTAGATGATACTTTAGAGAACGAACAAACTAAGGATCTTCTCATTGAGTTTTTAACGTATTTAGAAATATAGGAGTAAAAAATGGAAAAAGAACGTGTGGATATTCTGGTCGTCCAACAAGGGTTGACGGATTCTAGAGAAAAAGCAAAACGTCTTGTTATGGCAGGACAGATTGTGGATGCAGTGAATCATAACCGATACGATAAACCAGGGGAAAAAATTCCTGTGACGAGTTCATTGATGATTAAAGGCGAACCATTAAAATATGTCTCTCGTGGTGGCTTGAAATTAGAAAAAGCCTTAAAAGAATTTGATGTCAGTGTCGATGGAAAGATTTTACTTGATATTGGTGCTTCTACGGGTGGTTTTACAGATGCGGCCTTACAAAATGGCGCCAAACAAAGTTATGCGCTCGATGTGGGGTATAACCAATTAGATTATAAACTTCGCCAAGATGAGCGTGTTGTTGTGATGGAGCGAATGAATTTCCGTTTCGCAACACCAGATGATTTCACAAAAGGGCAACCAGATGTGGCATCCATCGACGTATCATTTATCTCATTGAAACTGATTTTACCGCCATTAAAACCAATTCTAAAAGAAGGCGGCGACATGCTTGTGTTGATTAAACCACAATTCGAAGCAGGTCGTGAGCGCATCGGAAAAAAAGGGATTGTGAGTGATCCAAAAGTACACGAAGATGTATTAGTGGATATTTTAAGCTTCAGTGAACAAATTGGATTTACTGTTGAAAAAGTAACGTATTCACCAATCACTGGTGGAAGTGGGAATATTGAATTTTTAGCGCATTTGAAAAATACGGCTCCAAGCAAAGTTCGTTCGTTTGAAGAACTTGCTCGTGAGACAGTTAAAGAAGCGCAACGATTAAAAAAGTAAAGGGTGACGAACTTGATTCAAGAGATTTACATTAAAAATTTTGCCATTATCGAAGAAGTTCAGTGTACGTTTGAAAAAGGAATGACGGTTTTAACCGGGGAAACAGGCGCTGGGAAATCGATTATTATTGATGCAGTTGGCCTATTAATCGGTGAACGTGCGTCTCTGGAAATGATTCGTTATGGTGAAGAAAAGTCATTGATTCAAGGTGTTTTCCGAATTGAGGATCCTTCCGTTGTTGAAAAGCTGCAAGAATTCGGTGTTGAAGTCGTTGAAGATGAATTAATGATTCAACGCGAATTATTGCAAAATGGAAAATCAAACTGCCGTATTAATGGACAGTTAGCTACAGTAGCGCTCCTCAAACAAATCGGACCTTATTTAATCGATATCCATGGCCAAAATGAGCATTTCTTATTATTAAACGAAGAGAAACACTTAGGGCTATTAGATGAGTTCGCACACCATCAAATGGGCGATTTAATAGTTGAATATGACGAGGCATACGCCAAAGTGGTTGCTGCCAAACAAGAGCTTAGAGCCTTGCAAACAGCAGAAAAAGAAGACGCACAACGCGTAGATATGTTGAAATTCCAATTGCAAGAAATTGAAGAAGCTAATATTTATGTGGGTGAAGAAGAACAATTAAGCGAAGAAAAAGAATACTTCACACATTTCCAAAAAATCCAAACGGCACTTCAAACAGCTCTGGCTTCTCTTGAAGGGGAAGAATATTCAAGCGTCGATGCCATCGGAGAAGCGACACGTGAAGTAGAAAGCCTAGAATCTATTTCAACAAGCTTTAAGACCCTTTCTACGCAAATGAGCGAGGCTTACTATCAACTGCAAGATGCTGCAAGTGCGATTCGTCATGAAATCGAAAATGCTGAATTTGACGAAGAACGTCTGGCCTTTATTGAAGAACGTCTCGATGTTTACTATCAATTAAAACGTAAATACGGGGATGATGCAGAAGAAATTTTAGCCTTCCAAGATAAAGCAAGAGATGCATTGAATAAGATTGAAAATAAAGAGGCTTTAATCGCTGAAACTGAAAAAGTGTTGAAACAGGCTACTCTTGAAGCCTTTAGAATTGCAGAGAAGATTTCAAGTATTCGTCGTGAAGTAGCTAAACGTTTAGAAGCAGATATTGTGGGCGAATTGCACGGACTCTACATGGAGAATGCGCAGTTTGCCATTCAATTTGAGACTTCAGAAGGCTTACTTGAAACAGGGATTGACCTTGTTGAGTTTTATATTTCAACGAACAAAGGAGAACCATTGAAGCCTCTTAGCAAAATTGTTTCTGGTGGGGAGTTGTCGCGGATTACATTAGCGATGAAGTCCATCTTCACGAAAGAACAACTCGTTGGAACAATTATTTTTGACGAAGTGGATACAGGAGTCAGCGGGCGTGTGGCGCAGGCCATTGCTTCTAAGATGCACTACATTTCTGAATATGCCCAAGTGTTGAGTATTACGCATTTACCACAAGTAGCCAGTATGGCGGATACGCATATTCATATTGAAAAAGTTGAAGAAGGGGAACGTACGCATACGATTCTGAAAGTGATGGATGAAGTAGAACGGACAGAAGAAATCGCACGTATGCTTTCAGGTACGACGATTACAGCATTAACACTTGAAAATGCAAAAGAATTATTACAAATTTCAAAGGCAATTAAACAGGAAAATGATACACGAGCAGAAGGTGAACGCAAATGACAAAAATCTTTGCACATAGAGGGAGTAAAGGAACTCATCCAGAAAACACACTTGCTTCATTTAAAGAAGCGGTGAGTGTAGGAAGTGATGGCATTGAACTCGATGTCCATCTAACAAAGGATGGACAGTTAGTGGTGATTCATGATGAAACGGTTGACCGTACAACCAATGGTACTGGTGAAATCAGAAGCTTAACGCTAGCAGAAATTAAAGCAATGGATGCAGGAAGTTGGTTTAAGAACGATTTTGCAGGCGAGAAGATTCCAACACTAGAAGAAGTACTTCACTTATTAAAAGAATTGAACTTTAACGGACAATTAAATATCGAGCTAAAAACAGATATTATTCAATATGAAGGACTTGTTGAGAAATGTCTCGCTCTCCAAGTTACAGAGTCTTGGCCATTTGCAATTGTCTATTCTAGCTTTAACCCATATACATTAGTTGAGCTCAAAAAACTAAATCCAACTCAAGAAATTGGGCTTCTATTTGAGTCAGTCGAGTGGGCGAATAAGGGGGATGCTATGCTTGAAAAAGAAGCATATCATCCGGATTTGAAGTTGCTCGATTGGACGCTTGAATGGAATACGAATCAATTACCTTTACGTGTATGGACTGTGAATGAAGATAAAGACATGAATCGTTGCTTTGAATTACAGATTGAAGCCATTTTTACGGACTATCCGCAAAAGGCGTTACAATTAAAGGAGAACTATGAGCGATAAGCTACCAAAAATTATTATAATTGTGGGACCAACTGCGGTAGGAAAAACAACTCTCAGTATTGAACTTGCAAAACAGTTCAATGGCGAAATCATTAATGGAGACTCGCTTCAAGTGTATAAAGGGCTTGATATTGGGACTGCAAAAGTTACTGAGAAAGAAAAAGAAGGCGTTTGTCATCACTTACTAGACATTTGTGAGTGGGATGAACCTTTTACTGCGAGTGACTTTAAAGAGAAGGCAGAAGCAGCTATTGCAGACATTACGACTCGCGGGAAGCTACCGATTATCGTTGGTGGAACAGGACTCTATATTGAAGGACTTTTATATGGATTTCATTATAGTGGCGAGGGTTCGAATGATCCGGACTATCGTTTACTAAAAGAAAAAGAGCTAGAAGAAAAAGGTTCTGAAGTTCTTTGGAATGAATTAAATGGAGTAGATCCAGAAGCCGCTGCAAAGATTTCGGTCAATAATCCTAGACGCGTGATTCGTGCGCTAGAAGTGATTCATGCAACAGGTAAGAAGTTTTCCAGCTTAGAAATTCAAAAGACACCGCACTATGATGCGTTTATTATTGGATTAAATGCAGACCGAGCGCTTCTTTATGAGCGTATTAATTTGCGTGTAGAACTGATGTCACAGACTGGTCTTGAAGAAGAAGCTAGAGAGTTATATGAAAAATCAAAAGGTCTAGATATCCAATCGATTAGTGGAATTGGGTATAAGGAATGGATTCCATATTTTGAAGGGAAACAGTCGCGTGAGGGAATTATTGCGACCATTCAACAGAATTCAAGACGATACGCCAAACGTCAATTAACGTGGTTTAGAAATCGACTACCACAAATTCGTTGGGTGAATTTATTGGAGAATCCAAAAGATAAAGAAGAACTATTAGAAGAGTTAACAGCTTTTGTAGAGGAGGGATAGAATGGAACAAAGAGAACGCGTATTAATTGTAAGTGTGCAAACAACGCAAACAGATGAGGATTTCGCCTATGCGAACCAAGAGCTTGCGCAATTAGTTGATACAGCGCAGGGGGAAGTGGTTGCTACTTTGACCCAAAAACGCGAGTCGATTAGTGGACGTACCCTCGTTGGAAAAGGGAAAGTTGAAGAAATCAGTCATCTAGTCGATGAACTAGAAGTAGACCTAGTTGTATTCTATCAATCGCTCACAGGGTCGATGGTGAAAAATCTCAATGAAACAATTAATTGTCGTATTATTGACCGTGTACAATTGATTCTCGATATTTTTGCAATGCGTGCTCGTTCTAAAGAAGGGAAACTTCAAGTGCAGCTTGCGCAATTAAACTATTTACTCCCTCGTCTTTCAGGACAGCGAGAAGGTTTATCTCGTCAAGGTGGGGGAATCGGTACTCGTGGTCCTGGGGAAACTCGCTTAGAAACAGATAGACGTTATATTCGTAAACAAATACAAGACATCGAGGAACAGTTAGAACAAATCAAGAAACACCGTGAACGTTCACGTGAGAAAAGAAAGAGTTCGAATGGATTCCAACTTGGATTAATTGGATATACGAATGCTGGAAAGTCTACGATTTTAAATCAATTAACACAGGCAGGAACCTATCAAATGGATCAATTGTTTGCGACTCTTGATCCACTAACAAGACAGGTGGACTTGTTCCCGAATTTTGAAGTGACTTTAACGGATACGGTAGGATTTATCCAAGAACTGCCAACGACATTGATTCATGCTTTTGAATCGACGCTTGAAGAGAGTGCGGATGTTGATTTATTAGTGAATGTGGTGGATGCGTCAAATGCCCAGTTCTCCCTTCATGAAAAGACGGTAACGGATTTAGTGAACGATTTGGAAATGCAAGAAATCCCGATGGTAACAGTCTATAATAAGACAGATTTGATTGAGGCAGTATTTCAACCAAACCTTTATCCATCAATTCAAATTTCTGCAGTCAATGGTACAGATGTAGAACGATTAAAAGCATTTTTAAAAGAACAAGTCAAAGCGCAAATGACGTACTATGAAGAGTGGCTAGACGTGACGGAGACGAAAGAGTTAAATCAGCTTCAACAACGTACCCTCGTAGAATCATTAAATTATGACGAAGAAAAAAATCAATATTGTGTCAAAGGCTATCGTAAATAATATTCATAAAGCGGCTTGAACCTATGAATCAAGCCGTTTTATTGTGGAGTACATTTGTAATCCAACCCTAAAACTCGTATAATGTTAAAGATAAGGATTTTTTCAGGAGGCCATCATGAAGGAGATACAAACACTCTCAAAAATTTTAAAAGAGAAGTTCGATATTTCATTTAAGAACGAGGCATTGCTTATGGAAGCGATGACTCACTCTTCGTATGCCAATGAGCATAAAGAGATGAAGGGAATCTATAACGAGCGTATTGAGTTTCTAGGAGATGCTGTTTTAGAATTAACAATTTCTGATTGGCTCTTTCGACAATTTCCACACTTCCAAGAAGGGCAATTAACGAAACTACGAGCTCAAATCGTTTGCGAGGATAGCTTATCATTGCTTGCGAAGGAATGTTCTTTGAATGAGTATTTGCTGCTTGGAAAAGGAGAAACGCTGAGTGGTGGACGTGAGAAGCCAGCTATTTTATGTGACGTGTTCGAGGCCTTTATCGGCGCTCTATATCTTGATAAAGGTATGGATGAAGTTCAACGATTCTTAGACCAAGTGATTGTTCCTAAGATTAAAAATGGACGTTATGAATTGATTACCGATTTTAAAACAGAACTACAAGAATACTTGCAACAAAATGGTCCGGTATACATCCGTTATGAATTAGTTAAAGAAGAAGGGCCTTCGCACGATAAAATTTTTACCGTTCAATTAATTGTGGATGGAAAAAAATACAAGACTGCGAGTGGCAAGACGAAGAAAGCAGCCGAGCAAATGGCCGCAAAATTGACTATGGAAGAACTAACACAGAGTTCACTTTCATAGAAAGAAAGGATTAAAGCATGCAATTAGAAAAAATTGAAATGTCGGGATTTAAATCATTTGCCGATAAGACAACAATTGAATTCGATAAAGGCGTGACTGCGGTTGTAGGACCTAATGGTAGTGGAAAGTCCAATCTTTCTGAAGCGATTAAGTGGGTTCTTGGGGAACAATCGGCTAAGAGTTTACGTGGGAAACGGATGGATGACGTCATTTTTGCAGGTTCTCAAACAAGAAAACCAGTGAATATTGCTGAAGTTAATCTATATATCAACAATGAAGACAAGGTGTTGGCAACCGATCAAACACAAGTCGTGTTAACGCGTCGTTTGAATCGTAATGGTGCAAGTGATTTCTTAATTAACAAGAAACCTGTTCGTTTAAAAGATATTACGGACTTAATGATGGACTCAGGTTTAGGAAAAGACTCGTTTGCTTTGATTTCTCAAGGGAAGGTTGAGCAAATCTTTAACGAAAAGCCTGAAGAACGTCGAATGATTATCGAAGAAGCGGCTGGAGTATTAAAATACAAAGACCGCAAGAACCAAGCACAACGTAAATTAAATCAAACACAAGATCACTTGAATCGTGTAGAAGATATCCTTCATGAGATTGAAGGGCAATTAGCACCACTGGAAGAGCAACGTGAAAAAGCGATTGCTTACGTTTCTAAGAAAGAACAGCTAGAAGATGTGGAAACCGCCCTTTTAGCAGTTGAAATTGAAACATTAAATGGTCAGTGGAAAGTAGCTCTGCAAGAAGTAGAGCAACTTCAAGAGCAATTAGCGCAAACGGAGGCCACATTAGAAAGTCTTCAAGTGGACATCGAGGCAAATCAAGTAAAACTTGAAGCTCGTAACGAAGAACTCGATGCAAAGCAAGAAGAATACGTAGAATTAATCCAAAAAGTCGAACAATTGGATGGTCAACGTAAAGTCTTCGAGCAACGTCGCCAATTTGCAGAACGTAGTGATGAAGAAAATCAAGAAGCACTAGCTGCTGCTCTTCGTGAGTTAGAAGAAGTGGAAGAAAAATTAGCTCTTCTTGAAAAGAATCAAGTAGAACGTAAGGTTGAATTAAAGAACGTAGAAGAGGCTTGGAGCCAATTAGTCGAAGAATTAGACCAATTAAGTCAAAGTAATGAAGAAAGCGTTAAAGAGCTTCAAAATCGTTATATTGAGCAGTTACAAGAAATTTCACGTTTACTAAACCAAGAGAAGAACCTTGAGAAGTCTATGGAAGTAAACCAAAACACTCAAGAAAAAATGACAGAGCGTTTTGATTCCTTTGATGAAGAACATCGAGCTTTAGAAGAAAAAGCAAATCAATTCATTGAAAAGATTGAAGAACTCACAAAAGAAAAAGCAAGTTCTGAAAAACAGCTTCTAGATCTAAAAGAAAAATTATCAAAAATCAATGAGCGACACTCTATTCTTTCTAATGAAGGGATGGAAAAGGAACGTCATCTTCAACAATTACAAGCGACCATTCGAAGCTTGAAACAAGTATCTGAAGATTATGCTGGTTACTATCAAGGCGTTCGTGAAGTTTTAAAGCATAAATCAGATTTGCCAGGTGTTGTCAATTCAGTAGCAGAACTCATTCGTGTAGATGAACAATTAACGACAGCCATCGATATCGCGCTGGGAGCGACGAGCCAACATATCGTTGTAACGGATGAGAAGGCTGCTGCCAAAGCAATCACGTATTTGAAGACGAATCGTCTAGGTCGTGCAACGTTTTTACCTTTATCGATTATTAAAGAAAAACAGGTACCAGACTCAGTTTTGAACCAAGCTAAAAAAGTGGACGGCTTTATTGGTATTGCAATTGAACTTGTATCAACAGAACAAAAATTCGCTTCGATTATTAAGAACTTACTAGGAACAACGCTTGTAACAACAAACTTGCAAGTAGCGCAACTATTAGCGAAACAACTCGGTTACCGCTATCGTATTGTCTCACTTGAAGGAGATGTCGTAAACGCAGGTGGTTCGATGACAGGGGGAGCTTCTAAGAACTCTGGTCAACAATCACTCGTTCGACGTAACAGTCAACTAGAAACAGTGACGAAGCAATTTGAAGAAGCAAAGGCTGAATACGAAAAATTGTCAGCACAGTTCCAAAAAGTGACAGCTGAAAAGAACAAGCTAGAAGAAGAGTATCGCGAATTAAATGCGAGTCATATTCAATTGGAACAAACCCTCAATCAACTAGAATTCCAATCAAGATTTGCGCTTGAAGAAGTTCAAAAACACGAACGTATTCAACAAGCAAATCAATTTGAAATGGATGAACTCATTGAAGCATATGAGCAATTAGAAGAGCAATACGTTGAAAACCATGAAAAATTGGTGGCCCTTCAAAAAGCAAATGCATCCTTGAAAAAAGAATTGGATTACCTTCAATTATCGAATGAAGATAAGACCCATCAAATTCAAGAAAAACAAAAAGAATTGCAAGAACTTGGTACGAATCGTGCTCGTGTACAAGAGCAATTTAACCAAGAAAAACGTGAAATTCATCAAACGAAACTTCAAAAAACTCGTTTAGAAGATCAAATTGAATTATTACATTCTAAGAAATCGGAACAGTCTCGTAATCAAGAGGAAGATGAGGCGATTTACGCGAAGATTCAAGAAGAGTTTGATGCGTTAAAAGGTCAAGTGGATGAATTAGATACACTGATTAAGGAATTACGTGAGGAGCGTTCAGCACTAGAAATTCATGTAAAACAATCAGAAGCTGCTAGAACACAAGCGCAACATCAATTACAAGATCAGTTGAAGAATCAAACACGATTAGAAACGAAAGCGAATCGTTTCGAAATTTCAATTGACCAAAAATTGACGTACTTGAGTGAAGAATACGAATTAACGTTTGAAGCAGCGATTGCCAAAACAACACTTGATATGTCGATTGAAGAAGCTTCAAAACTCGTTCGTAGCCTAAAACAACAAATCGAACAAATGGGTGCAGTAAACTTGTTGGCGATTGAAGAGTTTGAAGCGGTACAAGAACGATTTACATTCTTAACAGCGCAACAACAAGATTTACTAGAAGCTAAACAGACGCTGGAAGAAACCATTACGGAAATGGACGAAGAAGTAACGACACGCTTCAAGACAACCTTTGATGCCGTAAGTACTCAATTTGAGCGTACATTCCCACGCTTATTTGGCGGTGGACGTGCAACGCTTGAGTTAACTGATTCGGATAACTTACTGGAAACAGGGATTGAGATTATTGCTCAACCACCTGGTAAAAAGCTTCAATCACTCAGCTTACTTTCTGGTGGAGAACGTGCCTTCACAGCGATTGCATTACTCTTTGCAATCTTAGAAGTGAAGCCAGTTCCATTCTGCTTACTCGACGAGGTTGAAGCCGCACTGGATGAAGCAAACGTAGCGCGTTACGGTCGTTACTTAAAAGAATTTACAAACCGTACGCAATTCATCGTGATTACGCACCGTCGTGGTACGATGGAAGAAGCCGATGTATTGTATGGAGTAACCATGCAAGAATCTGGGGTATCAAAACTTGCATCCGTTAAGTTTGAAGACTTTGACGAATTAGAAGAAGTGAAATAAGAGTAAGAGGTAGCCCATACGCGCTACCTCTTATTTTATAATACGAATGGCTTATTTTATGGTATACTATAAGAGATACGTTCAATGTGCGTATAATGAAAGCAGAAATGCTTAAAGGAGTTTTATAGTTGATTAAATTAATTGCACTAGATGGTGCTATTTCTAAAGTCATACAATATTAAGGAGTGTTAGCCCTTATTTAGGGGCTTTTTTGATTTATACGTATTAAATTTTAATTTGAATCACAGAAATTTGTGAAGTGTTCTTTTTAATGTTTGTGTTTCTTAGACAGCGTAAATGATTCTGTAAATATGTGTATTGACAAAATTATCGGAGTTGTTTAGGATTAAATTGAAAGTTAACTATTTTTTTGTTGTTTTTTGTGAAAAACGAAACTTGTATTATTGAATTTAAATTTTCTAAATTAGAGAGGCTGGAATCAGAATGTTTCGATACTTAAGATTCATACTAGTAGGTAATAAGCGAATATTTATATGTGCTGTGTTATTTTTAGCTTTACTATCTCTTGATGGAATTGGTGCGCCGTATTTTTTAGGGAAATTTACAGATTATATGAACAAAAGTGATTTTGATAGCAGTATACATACAGTATTTTTATGGCTGATTTTTTTACTGTTAATTGTTTTATCACAATTTCTATTTAGTTTCTTTAAAGGAAAGTTTATTCAAAATGTAAATTATCAGTTAAAAAATATACATGCAGTAAATTCTGTTAGAAAAGAGAATTTACAGCAATCACCAAGTTCTTACATAACTAGTATTACTATTGAAGTCCAGCAAATTGAACAAAAATTTATCAATAATGTATTTACTATGATTTTGTGTACACTTCAAGGTGTTGTTACATTTATATTTTTGATGAATATCAATATGTTAGTGGGTTTACTTTTTGTTAGTTTGGGAGCTATACCTGCTCTAATTCCTAAGTTAACTAAAAAATGGTTAAAGAAAGGAACTATACGTTGGCAAGAAGCCAATGATCAATATATAGGATTTTTAACAGATTTTTTAGAGGCACGCCCGTTGATGAAAAGATTTGGTGTGGTAAATAATGTACTAAAAAAGTTGAATGAGAAGTTAGGAGTATCTGAAAAAAATTATTTTAAGATGGATTTTAATCAGAATATCGCTAATACCGTTATTAGTTTACTATATGTGTGCTCATTATTGATAGCATTAATGCTGGGAATAAGTTCTGTTCAAAATGGATATATGACAGTAGGGAGTTTGCTTACTATTTATATGGCAGCTGATAGGGTTGTATCTCCATTAATAACTGTTGCTTCTACATATAATGTGATTCAATCAATTGATCCAGTATTGAATAAAGTGCTAACTCTTAATAGTAAAGCCGAAGAATATGAGCAACTGCTAGAGTTACCAACAAATACAGAAGTTATCTTAGAATTTAAACAAGCTACAGTAGGATATCAAGATAATGAATTGATTAAAAATATTGATTTTTCACTTGGAAGTTATGATAAGATATTATTCAAAGCACCTTCAGGTTCAGGAAAGAGTACTTTTTTAAAAACTATTTTAGGGGAAACGAAGATATTATCTGGTACTATCAATTATGGGCAAGAAAAAGGAATTGAACTTTTTTCTGTTGTTTCTCAAAAACCATTTATCTTTGACGAAACATTGCTGTTTAATCTGACGTTTGATAGTCCAATAGATGAAAGTAGAGTCATTGAAATTTTAAGAAGAGTAGGAATGAAACATTTAGCAACAAAAGAGATGTTACATACTAAAATGGATAAACAATTACATTCTCTGTCTGGTGGAGAATTAAAACGGTTAGAGTTAGCAAGAGCATTATTATTTGAAAAACCATGCTTACTTGTTGACGAAGCTTTATCAGGGCTGGATGATGAGAGTTCAAAAATTTTGAATGATTTGATAAAAACTTATTCTGGAGCAGTTATTGATATAGAACATCACATTTCAGAGGAAATGATGGTTGGATATGATAAAATCATTACTATCAAGGACAATCATCTAGTTATAAATAAGATGTTAGTAGAGTAATTAATAGTTAAATAGTGTAATTAGATAATTTTTGTGATTGGAAGAACGGATTTTATTGCATACAAAAATCCTAATGATGATCAAATGGTTCTATAATTTATAGGGTTGGTGAATTTTCTCCATCAACCTTATAAATTATAGAACCAATAAGAGGTGGGCAATAGAGTCTACCTCTTATTTTTTTAATACGAATGGCTTGTTTCGTGGTATACTATATGAGATACGTTCAATGAGCGTATTGTGTTTAACCATTCTCCAATAAAACTACCTATTGTGGAAGAAAATGATATACTATTATTTCCAGAATACGGAGCTTATACACTTTCAAATTATCGTAGTTTTCAATTAAAAAAAAGACTACGAGAATATTTTTTTGAAGATGGGATTATTAAAGAATAAAGAGGTGAGATAATGCTTCGTTTGATGCATGTTTACAAAAGCTATGTAGATTCAGATAAACAATTAAATAAAACGTGGATAGAAAGAATTTTCAGTGAAAAAGCGAAAAAAAAGGTTATTAGTGACTTGAATCTCGAAATTCACCAGGGCGAAATTGTCGGTTATATTGGTGAAAATGGAGCAGGAAAGTCTACGACTATAAAAATGATATTAGGAATTATCCCAGCTGATTCGGGAGAAGTGACAGTTTTTGGGAGAAAATCTTTTAATAATCGTAGAAGAAACGCAAAGGATATTGGTGTTTTGTTCGGACAGAAATCTCATTTATGGTGGGATTTACCACTTATTGATTCATTTAATTTTTTACAAAAAATCTATTCAAAAACTTCCAAGCAGGATATGGAGTGGCTGAAATGGTTAATGAGTGAATTAGAAGTGGATGATTATGTAGATCAACCAGTGAGAGAATTGTCACTTGGTCAGAGAATGCGTGGTGAATTCATTTGTGCATTGATTCATTCTCCAAAGCTCGTGATTTTAGATGAACCAACAATTGGAATTGATGTTCAGACAAAGAAAAAAATGATGGAAATGATTTTAAAAATTAATGAACAAAAAAATACAACTTTTATGATTACAAGTCATGATTTTCAAGAAATCGAAAAAGTTAGTCAAAAAATCATTATTTTGGATAAGGGAGAGAATGCTTATCAAGGTTCGATAGAAGATTTTAAGAACCAATATAGTTTTCTAAAAAAGATAATGTTGGAACATGAACAAGGAAAGGCTATAAAAGTGACTCATCCAAATATTAAAGAGTTGGCAAGGAACATTACTTCAACCGAGTTCTTTTTTGATACACGTAACTTATCCGAGGAGCATGCAATTGCTTTCTTTAAAAAAGAATATTCTTCGAATAATGTAGAAGTTTCTAACTTGAGTCTGTCTGAATTAATGACTGTGAAGAAGGTGTTGAAATGAGAGGGCTATGGGCCTATACTGCCTATCAATATCAATCGAATAAGAAATACCAAATGAATAATATGATGACGATTTTGAGCACATTTATTGCTGTTTCTATTCAATACTATATTTGGTTATTTGTGGAAAAAACGAACGGTATTAGAACTGAACAGATTATAATTTATACAATGTTTGCATTGACCTTGTCTAGTGTATTGCCAATGTTTTCTGCAGCAGATTTTATGAATCGAATTATTTTAAAAGGAACGATTGCAAACTATTTACAACGACCGCAACTTCCATTCTTTGTGAATGTAGCTGTTCAATTAGGAAACACTTGGTATAAGATTGTCTATCGCATTATTCCTATTTGGGTGATTTATATATTCTTTTTTAGAATTAATATCTTAGAAGAAATGGATAGCTTATTTTGGGCTTTATTATCATTAACGCTCAGTTGGATATTAGCCATGATTCTAGGACATGTGATAGGTTTGTTTTCCACATTCTTAATGAGCATCAATGGAACAAAAAGTTTATTGTCAGGTTGTTTATTATTATTTGGTGGAGGAGTTCTTCCAATTGATATTTACCCAGAGTTTTTACGTAAATTCGTACTAAAATTACCTTTTGTAGCGATTCAGTATTTTCCTAGTGCTATGTTAAGTGGTAGCCAATTGTTTTATTACGAAGATGCAATTTTTGTTCAACTTTTTTGGATTGTAGTCTTTTTTGCACTACTGCTTTTGGTACAACAACGAACTTATTTCAAACTAGAAATAATGGGAGGGTAGTATTTTGTTTTACAAAATGAAGTTATATCATAAGATTTATGCAGCATTTATAAAAATGGATATAAAAAGAATTAAGATGTATCCAATAGACTTTCTGTTAGGAAATATGGGATTTTTTCTTGAGACTATTTCAACATTATTTGTCTTGTATATTATTGTCTCTACAACCGGTATTTTAGGTGAATTTAGCGGTTACCAAGTGTTATTTTTCTATGCTTTTATAATGTTAGTGAATGCAGTTTGGGAGATTTTTTTGTGACTGTCTTGGAAGTTCCTTATCTGATTCAAACAGGAGAACTTGATATTTTTTTGGTAAGACCTTTAAATGTTTTATTTCAATTTGTGATTTTTCAACTGGATGAAGAATCGGTATTAGAGGCATTGGTTGCGTTGCTACTGTTAATAGTATCAATTTGTCAGCTACCGACTTTATGGACTTTAACTTTTTTTGTGAAGTTAGTGCTCTTTATTGTATCTTCAATTCTTGTCAAGTATGCAGTGTATTTACTATTGAGTTGTACGGCTTTTTGGTGGGTATCCAATGATGGACTAAAAAGCATTTTTTGGGAAGTTTCTCAACTTGGAAATTATCCATTGTCGATTTATCCGAATTGGTTGAAGACATTACTTGTGGTAATTCCATTTGGTTTTATTGGGTATTTTCCTGTTAGAGAGTTATTACTTCATACAAAGCAACTTTCTTTAGAAACTTTGATGAATGTATCTTCAGGACCAGTTCTATTGATTCTGATTTATCATATTTTCTGGAAAAATGGATTAAAAAAATACCAAAGTATTGGTGGATAGTGATTTTGATGATTATTTGTGCTCTTTGACTAATCCTAGTATTGAGTCCCTCAAAAGTAAAATTTGGTTTTCCGATAAATCTTGTTACCAATAATTTTATACAAACTTCATCAGTGATTAATGAAATGATTCATCGAAGAAAAACAAAGAAGCTATATCCCTGTGATATGTACCCAGAATCCTGGACACATTTTTAAATTAAGCTGAACACATGGATGTTTCCCTGTATAGAACAGGGGGCATCCATTTTGTTTTTTCTTGAATTCTTTTGTTATTGTAATAATCTATATATTCTTCCACAGCCGTTTGAAATTCCTTAAAGGTAGAATATTCCATTTCAAAACCATAGAACATCTCGTTCTTCATTCTGGCGAAAAA
>NZ_JVBO01000028.1:0-699 GCF_001073445.1 Granulicatella sp. 572.rep1_STHE
TGTAGGGGTTAACATGCCTGCCTGTCACGCAGGAGATCGCGGGTTCGATTCCCGTCGGGACCGTTAGATGAATATAATATTCGCTAGGCTCGGTAGCTCAGTTGGTAGAGCACTTGATTGAAGCTCAAGGTGTCGGCAGTTCGATTCTGTCCCGAGCCATTCTAAATATAATGCGGGTGTAGTTTAGTGGTAAAACTACAGCCTTCCAAGCTGTTGTCGCGAGTTCGATTCTCGTCACCCGCTTTAAATATTTAGGGCCTATAGCTCAGCTGGTTAGAGCGCACGCCTGATAAGCGTGAGGTCGATGGTTCGAGTCCATTTAGGCCCATTAATAACTTTGTTATTAGAAAATAATAAAATCTTGGATGATGGGGAAGTACTCAAGAGGCTGAAGAGGCGCCCCTGCTAAGGGTGTAGGTCGGGAAACCGGCGCGAGGGTTCAAATCCCTCCTTCTCCGTTTTATTATTTGTTATCCTGGCCCGTTGGTCAAGCGGTTAAGACACCGCCCTTTCACGGCGGTAACACGGGTTCGAGTCCCGTACGGGTCATATTTGGAGGTTTAGCTCAGCTGGGAGAGCATCTGCCTTACAAGCAGAGGGTCAGCGGTTCGATCCCGTTAACCTCCATCTCATAGTGGTTCCGTGGTGTAGGGGTTAACATGCCTGCCTGTCACGCAGGAGATCGCGGGTTCGATTCCC
>NZ_JVBO01000029.1:0-43576 GCF_001073445.1 Granulicatella sp. 572.rep1_STHE
TGTAGGGGTTAACATGCCTGCCTGTCACGCAGGAGATCGCGGGTTCGATTCCCGTCGGGACCGTTAGATGAATATAATATTCGCTAGGCTCGGTAGCTCAGTTGGTAGAGCACTTGATTGAAGCTCAAGGTGTCGGCAGTTCGATTCTGTCCCGAGCCATATGGAGGGGTAGCGAAGTGGCTAAACGCGGCGGACTGTAAATCCGCTCCTTCGGGTTCGGCAGTTCGAATCTGCCCCCCTCCATTTTTTGGAGTTGAATTTCAAACTATTTAGGGGTATAGTTTAAAGGTAGAACAGCGGTCTCCAAAACCGTTAGTGTGGGTTCGATTCCTGCTACCCCTGTTACTTTAATATTATGGCGACCGTGGCGAAGTGGTTAACGCATCGGTTTGTGGCACCGACATTCGGGGGTTCGATTCCCCTCGGTCGCCTATCTTGGGGTATAGCCAAGCGGTAAGGCAACGGACTTTGACTCCGTCATTCGTTGGTTCGAATCCAGCTACCCCAGTTTTTTTATAGTTTGATGGCGGTATAGCCAAGTGGTAAGGCAGAGGTCTGCAAAACCTTCATCACCGGTTCAAATCCGGTTACCGCCTTCCTGATATGCCGGCGTGGCGGAATTGGCAGACGCGCTGGACTCAAAATCCAGTGCCCGCGAGGGCGTGCCGGTTCGACCCCGGCCGCCGGTATATGTGTAAAGACAAGGTTTTTAAAACCTTGTCTTTTTTTGTTTTAATGATGAGTATAACCATTTAAATTCATTTTGTATAGTGGCATAAGTTGATGTGAAGTCTGCTTTGTTTTACTATTGAATCAGATATTCTAATTTTGAGAAGGGCAGTTTACCAGTTCTATGTTCGAAACAACATACTATACATTTATTTCGTTACTTCTTTATTTTATAATCCTTTTTTCTCGCAAGTGCTATATTCTGTTTTGAAAAGAAAGAAGACTTCATTAGAACTTTTAAAGATTATAAGAAATCTTTTTAAAACAATTATTTTCATAGTGCTACTAATATATGCACATATTTTGAATGAATTGTCTTTATCAGTAAACTTTGTATCTCTTTTCTTTTTCGGGCCGTGTACTATTTTATTTATCTTTTTATTTACTAAAAAGGATAATAGTCATTATCCTTTACATACAAAAGTTTCAGCGATTCTTCTATCACCTATTATTGAAGAAGTGATTTGTAGAGAAATTGCTTATAATTCTGATTATGTTTTGGTTTCTTATATACTGGGAACGATGATCTTTATCTTTTTCCTTTTTGCTTTTGACTTTAAGAGCATCATTTATTTTCTATGTATGTCGAGTTTACTTTTCCTTTTAAGGGAACAATCTGGTTCAGTTCTAAATTCTATTCTTCTTCATATGATGATGAATCTAACCATTATTTATAGAAAATAATTTTATTAGAATTTTTTGATTTACGAAACACGAAAGCCCAATGAAAAAGTATCGTTGGGCTTTTTAGACTGTACTATTTTTTATAAAAGGCATTTAGTAATTTAAAACAGAGGGCTAGATTGAGAAGAATAATGAGTAGTGTGAGGATAGAAGAAAAGTATAGGTATAAAGAGCTTTGTACTAGTTGATGAATCCATATTGAACAACATAATCCTGTTACGATTCCACTCAAAAGACCAGGTACATATCTTTTTAGATAAAGACTTTGAAATACATGGATTACAATGTGATAGTTATATGCGATGATGATTGTTTGATAAATTGTAAAATCACCCACATAAAAACTATAGGCTAGAAAAGCTAAAAGAATTAGAAATTCCTCGAAGACGATTAGGTTAAACTTAAAAGGAGAATAGAGTTCCTTGAAATTTTTAAATTTCGAATTATCAACCAGAGAGGACATAAATGAGGGCATAAGAAGAATCTCTTCCATTTCGTGAATCATAAATAAGCTAGGAAAAAGTAAATAGAACGTGATTGAATCCATAATGTGAACCTTCTTTATTAAAAGTTTGTTTTATGTTGAATATTATACCAAGAAATGGAAACTGCGATGAAATATTGACATTTTCTTGTGCTTAAAATGGTTAATTTATAAGCTATTAGTGACACTATTGTTTGTATCGTTTATAATAGAAGAGATAGTAGAAATATTTATATTTCAAATTTAAGGAGGTAAGTATGCGAGTCGGTATATTTACAGATACGTACTTTCCACAATTGAGTGGGGTTGCTACTTCAATTCGAGTACTAAAAGAAGATTTAGAAAGACAAGGACATAAGGTCATTATTTTTACAACTACTGATCCAAAAGTGACTGAGCCAGAAGAAAATATTGTACGATTAGGTAGTGTTCCTTTTTTTGCGTTCAAGGATCGTCGAGTTGCGATTCAAGGGCTGGGGAAGGCTTATCGAATTGCGAAAGAAAATGAATTGGATATCATTCATACACAAACTGAATTTAGCCTTGGATTAGCAGGCAAACTAATTGCTGCTATGTTGAAGATTCCAACGATTCATACGTACCATACAATGTATGAAAAATATTTACACTACATTGCAAAAGGCAAAGTGCTACGTCCAAGTCATGTGGCGTATATCTCTAAAGCGTTTTGTAATCAAACAAGTGGAGTAGTTGCTCCTAGTCAAATGACAAAAGATAAGCTACTTGAATATGGAGTGCTTCAGGAAGTTCGAGTGATTCCAACTGGAGTCGTTGTTCCTCCGCAAGAACCAGATATAGCGAAAACTTTAAGAAGTGAGCTAGGGTATTCGGATGATGAAGTGGTATTACTATCACTCAGTCGTTTGTCTCAAGAGAAGAATATCGCTGCAGTGATTGCTGCGTTACCAGCTATCGTAGCAAGTAAGCCAAATGTACGCTTATGTATTGCTGGTGGCGGACCTGAAAGAGAGAAGCTCGAAGCGCAAGTGGCAGAACTTGGCATGAACGATTTTGTTCAATTTGTGGGCGAAATCAAAAATGAAATGGTCTATAAGTATTATCAAATGGCAGATCTTTACGTGAATGCTTCTGAATCAGAAAGTCAAGGATTAACCTACCTAGAGGCACTTGTTAACCGCGTTCCGGTAATCGCTAAGAAGAATGATTACTTAAGCGGCCTGATTACAGCAGATGCTTTAGGAATGTTATTTGAAACAGACGCAGATATTGCCAACTGTGTCTTAGGTTATATTGAAAATCAACTAGGAAACGAAGCGGAAGTATCAGTATTACAAGACCAATTATTATCGGAAATTTCTTCTGAAACATTTGGAGAAAGAATTGTAGATTTCTACGAAGCTGCGATTAACGGCTATCAATGGAATCAAGAACATTCGCATAACATTATGAATCTGATGAAATTTTTACGTTTATCAACAAGTGAGTTAAAGGATGAAGAAAATGAAAATTAATACAGTAGGCTTTGTGGGCACTGGCGTGATGGGGAAATCCATGATTCGCCATTTGCTAAAAAAATATAATGTTGTAGTGTATAACCGTACAAAAGAAAGAGCATTAGACCTTCTTGAAGAAGGAGCGATTTGGGCGGATACACCTACTGGAGTTGCTAATCAATCGGATGTGGTTTTAACAATTGTAGGCTATCCAAAAGATGTAGAAGAAGTGTACTTCGGTGAACAAGGAATCTTCAAGTCTACGAAAGAACATCTTGTTGTAGTAGATCTTACAACAAGTACCCCAACTCTTGCTAAACGCATCGCAGAAGAAGCTACTAGTCGTTCGTGGGAGGCTCTAGACGCACCTGTTTCAGGTGGAGATCTTGGTGCAAAAAACGGAACTCTTTCTACAATGGTTGGTGGGACAGAGGAAACATTAGAAAAAGTATATCCAGTATTGGATTGCTTCTCTAAGACGATTACGTTGCAAGGAACTGCAGGTGCTGGGCAACATACAAAAATGGCTAATCAAATTATGATTGCAGGAACGATGACAGGTTTAACAGAGATGCTCGTTTATGCAAAAGCTTCTGGCCTTGATTTGGATAAGGTATTACAAACAGTTGGTGCAGGAAGTGCGGCCAACTGGTCACTCTCAAATTATGGACCTCGCATTTTAAAAGAAGATTATTCTCCAGGATTCTTTGCAAAACATTTCCTTAAAGATTTAGGAATTGCACTTGATGAAGCAGAGAGAATGCGTCTATTTTTACCAGCAACTTTACAAGCGAAGAAACTATACGAAACGCTCTGTGACGATGGTTTTGCAGATGATGGTACCCAAGCTTTAATCAAATTATATTGGAATTTACCAACTGAATAAAATTCTCTTAAAAGAATGGTTATTCTTACTATCAAAGATGGGTTTTATGGTAGAATAATGGAAGAAAGTTTGAAAGGGGTAGTAATTATATGAAACCTTCACAATTGGTGGCAATTGTTCAACGTCTGCAAACAATGGCAGCACAAGATTCTGAGATTGAGGTGCGTCGTTTTGAAAAGGATGGCGTTGAGAAAGCTATCGTTACTTTTAATCATGAAGCAAATAGTTTTGAATTAGAAGACGTAGAAACAAATCAAACATTCCAATTTGATGATATTGATTTAGTGACAATTGAAATCTTTGAAATGTTACAAGATTAAAAATTAACTGTGAGTAAAGCCACGGCGCAGAGTGTCTGTGCTGTGGCTTTTCAATATAAAAGGTAAGGATGAACAAATGAAAATTGCGTTATTAGGATTTGGCACTGTTGGTAGCGGTGTTTATAATATTTTGAAAACAAATGTAGCAAAATTACAGAGAGTGCTTCCAGAAGAAATCGAGATTAAGACGGCTTTAGTTCGTGAACCAGAGTTGATGCAACAAACAGATGTTGTATTTACAAACAATATTAACGATATCACTAAGGACCCAGAAATCGAATTAGTAGTTGAAGTGATGGGCGGAATCACAACCGCATATGATTATGTGAAAGCCTGCTTATTAGCGAAAAAATCAGTTGTAACAGCCAATAAAAATCTAATTGCTGTTCATGGAGTTGAATTGACAACACTTGCTAAGTTAGAAGATGTGTACTTGTATTATGAAGCAAGTGTTGGCGGTGGAATTCCAGCTCTTCGTCCGATGGTGCAACATTTTGAAACAAATGAAGTGAAATCCATCGTTGGTATCGTTAATGGGACA
Organism: Granulicatella sp. 572.rep1_STHE; assembly: GCF_001073445.1. NCBI lineage: Bacteria > Bacillati > Bacillota > Bacilli > Lactobacillales > Carnobacteriaceae > Granulicatella > Granulicatella sp. 572.rep1_STHE. Next base: position 5,120 of record NZ_JVBO01000029.1, read on the forward strand.
ACAAACTTTATTTTAAGCTCAATGGAAAAAGAAGGGCTCAGCTACGAAGCAGCACTGAAGATTGCTCAAGAAAAAGGCTTTGCTGAAGCGGATCCAACAAGCGACGTGGAAGGGCATGATGCAGCATATAAATTAATGATTTTAACTCGTTTAGCATTTGGCGTGAACGTCACTTTTGATGAAGTAGCTAAAACAGGAATTTCTGGAGTCACAACTTCTCATATGAAGATGGCTTCTGAGAATGGGTATGCAATCAAACTTCTAGCAAAAGCTCTTAGCGATGGCGAAAAAGTTTCGCTTGAAGTCGCACCAACTTTTGTACCAGCAAATCATTTACTAGCCCAAGTTCATTATGAAAACAATGCGATTTCTGTAACAGGAAATGCAGTGGATGAAGTTTTATTCTACGGAAAAGGAGCAGGCTCACTTCCAACAGCAACAAGTGTCTTAGCAGACGTCGTTGAAGTACTTCGTCGCAAAGGTAACGGTAGTGCGGTGGAAACTTTTGGCCGTGTAGAAAGCCCACTTGTGGAATTCAGTCCTGAAGCGGCGACAAGTTCTTATTTCGTATATGGAAAAGGAAACTTGGAAGAAGCTCCGTTTAATGGAGAAATTGTATCAAACAGCCAAGGTGAATTCGGAGTTAGCTATACAGCTTTAACAGCTAGTGAGTTAGCTAAAGTGAAAGAAGCCTTTGCTCATCTAAATGAAGTCGCTATTTATCCAATCTTGGAGGAAGCATAATGGCATTAACAATTAAAGTTCCAGCAACTACAGCCAATATCGGACTAGGATTCGATTCACTTGGGATTGCAGTGAATTTATATTTAACACTTCACGTAGGAGAACCTTCTAGCGAATGGGTGATTTCGCATCCGTTTGGAGAAGAGATTCCGACAAATGAAGAAAACTTAATTATTGAGACTGCTTTAAAAGTTTGCCCAACATTAGCACCGCATAAACTCGTATGCGAAAGTGAGATTCCTTTAACAAGAGGACTTGGAAGTAGTTCGAGCGCGATTGTTGCCGGAATCGAATTAGCCAATGTATTAGGCAACTTACAGTTAACCAACGACGAAAAAGTCAAATGGGCAACCCTTTTTGAAGGACATCCTGACAATGTCGCCCCGGCAATCTTAGGAGGCGTCGTTGTCGCTACTTATGATACTCACACGCAAGAAGTGTTGACGGTTCACAAGAATGTAGAAGCACCGATTGCAATGGTCGCTGTCATTCCAAACGTTCAATTATCAACGAAGAAGAGCCGTGGCGTACTGCCAAGTTCGCTTGCATACGGCGAAGCGGTCGAAGCAAGTAGCCGTAGTAATGTCTTAGTAGCTGGATTAATGGTGGAAGATTGGAAAGTCATTTCATCAATTGTTGAAAAAGATTTATTCCATGAAACATATCGTTCAACGCTTGTTCCTTGGATGGAAGAGGTTCGTACGATTACCAAAAATGAAGGACTTGAGACATGCGGGACTTACTTAAGTGGAGCAGGTCCAACGGTGATGACATTCGTTCATAAAAAAGATGTAGATCGTTTTGTACAAACATTAGAAAAGTATTTAGAAACAACGCTAAAGGATTGCGCGATTCGTGTGCTTGAAATTGATGCGCAGGGCGTTTACGTAAAGTAGAAGGAGAACTATGGCACTATTCAAACCAACGTGGTTTAAAAAGACCTTTCAAGAGATTACCGTTACTTTCTTACAAGAGAATGGAATTGAAGTTGTCTTAACGGATTTAGATAATACGCTAATTGGCTGGGATGAAAAAGAAATTGATGAAAACTTACTTGCCTGGGTACGTTCATTAAAGGAAGCAGGCATCAAGATTGTTCTTGTATCGAATAATAATGAACATCGTATCAAAGATGCTGCTGAAAAGTTGGATGTCCCATATGTGTATCCTGGCTTGAAACCATTGCACAAGGGGTTCAAAGCGGCACAACAATTACTGGAGTTTGATAAATCAAAAACAGTCATGGTTGGCGACCAATTATTGACAGATATTCTAGGGGCGAATACATTTGGAGTTAGAACCATTATCGTAAAACCTAGAAAAGAGAGCGATGCTTGGAAAACAAAAATCAATCGTTTCTTTGAAAAAGGAATTTTTGTAGTGACACAAGGCGTGTCTTATCATAAGAAATGGGAGGAGGATTAATCATGGAACAGTATGTATGTATTGGATGTGGAGCAACAATCCAAACGGAAGACCCAAAAGGAACGGGCTACACACCGCAAAGTGCATTAAATAAAATGCTGGAAAGTGAAGGCCCTCTCTATTGCCAACGTTGTTTTAGACTTCGTAATTATAATGAGTTGCAACCGGCATCTTTAACAGACGATGATTTCTTGAAGATGTTAAGTAGTATCGCCGATGAAGATGCGCTTGTCGTATTTGTGGTTGACTTATTTGATTTATATGGAAGTATGATTTCAGGCTTAAAACGTTTCGTGGGGGATAACCCAATTTTATTTGTAGCCAACAAAGTAGATTTATATCCAAAATCAGTCAACCGTAATCGCCTTAAAGCATGGATTGAACGTCATGCAAAAGAGTACGGTATTAAACCGGTCGATACACTTCTTGTGAGTGGTCATAAACGGATTCAAATTGATGAGTTACTTGAGAAGATTAACGAGTACCGAAAAGGGAAAGATGCATATGTCGTAGGGGTCACAAACGTAGGAAAATCAACACTCATTAATAAGTTGATTCAAAGTATTGGTGAAACAGGCGAAGTGATTACAACATCTCAATATCCAGGAACAACGCTTGGACAAATTGATATTCCATTTGATGAACATTCTTCATTAGTGGATACACCGGGGATTATTCACCGTCATCAAATTACTCACTACTTAGCGGAAAAAGAAATGAAGAAAGTATTACCGCAAAAAGAGTTACAACCAAAGACATTCCAATTAAATAGCGAGCAAACAATTTTTATCGGTGGGTTGATTCGTGTCGATTACGAACAAGGAGAACGGAATTCATTTACCTTCTACACACCGCAAACAATTGACTTACATCGCACGAAGTTGGAGAAGGCGACTGAGTTTTATGCAAAACATGCAGGAACACTTCTAACGCCGCCAACAGGGGACAATATGAAGTTGTATCCAAAACTAGTGAAGAAGACATTTACGATTAAAGAGAAAACGGATTTAGTGATTGCAGGTCTTGGCTGGGTAACGATTCAAAAACCAGGTACAGTATCTGTATGGAGCCCTAAAGAAGTCGACGTGATTCAACGTCAATCTATTATTTAGAGAAAGGAGAGCTTTCATGGAATTAAAAGGGAAAGAAAGACAGTTCTTCAAAAAAGAAGCACATTCGTTGAAGCCAATTTTCCAAATCGGGAAAGGCGGACTTAGCGAAGAGATGATTCATCAAATTCAAAACGCTGTTGAGAAACGCGAATTGATTAAAGTGACTTTATTGCAAAACACATTAGAGGAGCCCCAAGAAGCTGCCGAAACAATTGCAGAAGCGACAGGGAGTACCATCATTCAAGTGATTGGCCATACGATTGTGTTATATAAAGAAGCTCGAAATCCTAAACATAGAGATCTTTCAGTACGATTTGCAGAATTCAAAAAAAGAGGTCGATAGACGATGGTTGCTGAACTCAATATTTTTTCTGAGACATTAAACAAAACTGAAAAATTCGGTGAAGAAATGCCGGTAGAACGCGTAGGGCTTATCGGAGGTAGTTTCAATCCGCCACATATTGCACATTTAATTATGGCTGAACAAGCGCGTGTGCAATTGGGCTTAGACAAGGTTTACTTTTTACCAAGTCATATTCCGCCACATGTGGATGAGAAAAAGACCATTGATGCGAGTACCCGTGTCGAGATGACACGTTTGGCGATTCAAGATAATATTTATTTTGATATCGAGACGATTGAACTCGAGCGTAATGAGAAGAGTTATACGTATGACACGATTCAACTCTTAAAGAGACAAAATCCGAATACGGAATATTACTTTATCATCGGTGGAGACATGGTAGATTACTTACCAACGTGGCACCGTGTGGATGAATTAGTTCATGAGGTCCAATTTGTCGGAGTTGAACGTCCGGGTTATGAAAAAGAAACGCCATATCCAGTCCTATGGATTACCGCACCGAAGATGGATATTAGTTCGACACAAATCCGCAAAAATGTTCTATTCCAACAAAGCATTAAATATTTGGTGCCAGAATTAGTGGAAGCCTACATTGCAGAAAAGGGGTTGTATTTAGAATGAGCGAAGTAAAGAGCTTTGAACCTTATACAACAATGACAAGAGAAGAGTTGTTGTCTCATGTTCAGTCAAATATGAGCGACAAGAGATATCAACACTGCCTGCGTGTCGAACGAAAAATATTGGAATTAGCAAAGCTTTACGGCGTCGATGAGAAGGCTGCTTCTTTTGTGGGATTAGCGCATGATTATGCAAAAGAAATCCCAGTTGAAGAGCAGCAAGCTCTTGCCAAAGAAATCGGTCTTCCTGAAATATTTCACCATGAAGGTACAGAAATCTTGCATGGACCAATTGGTGCCTATTTGATTGCTAACCTTTGTGAGATAAAAGACCAAAATCTGTTAGATGCCATTCGTGAGCACACAATTGGAGGACTGCAAATGAGTCTTCTTTCTAAGTGTCTCTTTGTGGCAGACGCAATCGAAGATGGAAGAGATTATCCAGGGGTCGATACTGCTCGTGAAATTGCAGAAAAAAATATCGATGATGCGGTCTTTTATTTATTGAAGCACACATTGGAATTTTTATTGGAAAAAGAAGTGCCTATTTTTTCAAAAACAATAGAAGTTTATAATCATTATTTGAAACAAAGAAAAGGAGAATAGAATGGAACATACCAGTAAAAAATTATTACAAGTTGTCTTAGATGCTTGTGAAGACAAGTTAGCACAAGAAGTGGTTGCACTAGATGTAGCCAGTCTTACACCTGTTGCAGAGTACTTTGTAATTACACACGGTAAAAACGAAAAACAAGTACAAGCGATTGTCGATGCGGTTGAAGAAGCGGTTGAAAAAGAAGGCTTCGAAGTAAGAAGTATCGAAGGTAAAGATGGTGGCAAATGGATTTTAATGGACTTAAATGATGTCATTGTCCATGTGTTCTATTATGCAGATCGCGAATTCTATAATTTAGAAAAATTATGGAGCGATGCACCAATCGTGAATATTGTGAGTGAAAACTAATGAACTATCAAAAATTTGCTCATGTATATGACCAAGTGATGGATCAACAACTCTACGATGAATGGACGGACTATGCGGTTCGTTCTTTTTCGCATAGTGCCAAAAGACCCGTTTGTAAAGTGATGGAACTTGCTTGTGGGACTGGTGAAGTATCCATGCGACTTGACGATAAAGGATTCGAAGTTATTGGCGTTGATTTATCCAAGAATATGTTAGAGATTGCTAAAAAGAAAGCACAAGGTAGACCTATCAGATGGCTTCAAGCGGATATGCGAGTATTGGAAGATGTACCGACAACCGATGCAGTAACGCTGTTTTCAGATTCACTCTGTTATTTAACAGATTTTGAAGATGTCGTTTCGGTATTTGAAGCGGTGTACGACCATTTAGAAGAGGGTGGAATTTTCCTCTTCGATGTTCATTCACTGTATCAAATGCAAGAAAATTTCCCTGGATACCAATATCATTTTGTGGAAGATGATTTTGCATTTCTCTGGCAAAGCTATGAATTAGACGAGCCCGGCAGTGTAGAACATGTCATTGATATGTATATTAAACAAGAAGATGGCAACCTATATGAGCATTTTCAAGAAGTGCATGAAGAACAAACTTTCCCAATTGAAATGGTTGAAGCCGCACTAGAGACGGTCGGTTTTACCGATATTAAGGTGACGGCTGACTTTGGAAGAAGCGAAGTCCAAGAAACGAGTCCGCGTTGGTTCTTCCAAGCGGTGAAATGAGGCTTGCGTATGAAGATATGTGGAGTAATCGCAGAATTTAATCCATTTCATCAAGGCCATGCTTATCTGTTAGAACAGGCACGGAAAAAAACGAGTGCGGATGTTATTGTTGTCGTGATGAGCGGTAATTGGGTGCAACGTGGTGAACCTGCGATCGAACAAAAATGGAGTCGCGCAAGAGTCGCGCTACAAAATGGAGCAGACGTCGTGATTGAGATGCCAACTGCAGTGAGCTGTCAGTCAACAGATCGTTTTGCAAAGGGCGCAGTTGAAATCTTACAAAAAGTAGGTTGTCACTATTTAGCATTTGGATGTGAAAATGGGGATAAGGCGTTTTTTGAAGAGGCGGTATCTCAGCGAAATGCTGTTGAAAAAGAAATCAGCAGTTTTGTCGAACAGAATCGTTCACTAACGTTTGCAAGCCAATTAACACAACTTGCTGTGAAAGAGTTTGGAAAAAAGAGTGCATTAGCCCAAGCGTTGCAGTCTCCAAACCAACAGTTAGGATTAGCATATGCTGTTTATAATTTTGAGGCAGAAATTCCAATGCAGCTGGTTCCTATTACACGAGTAGGAAGCGGACATTTGGATGATACGTTAGAAGAGGCAACTTTTGCTAGTGGAACAGCCTTACGAAAAGCTCTGAAAGAGAATCGCCAGGAGAAAGTGTTGGTTGAACAACTATCCTATGTATGTTTCGATAAAGAAGAGTACAAAAACGATTGGAGTTCTTATTGGCCACTCTTGAAGAGTATCGTCTTAAGAAGTACTGACGAAGAACTACGTGCCATTTATCAAATGGAAGAAGGAATCGAGAATCGCTTGAAGGAAGCTGTTCGAACAACTTCGACTATTGAGGAGTGTCTCCAACATCTCAAAAACAAACGGTGGAGCTGGGCAAGGTTGCAACGACTCCTTGTTTATGTTTTACTTGGAATAACCAAAATAGAAATGGAAGACTATTGGAATACACCGATTCATCAAGGTAAAGTTCTGGGGTTTACATTAAAGGGCCAAAAGTGGTTGAAGAATATGAGAGAAGTAGAGTCGTTCAATTTAATAACTAATTACGCAGCCTATAAAGATGAACGACAAGAAAGTTGGGATTTATTGTATGATTTTTGGAATCCATCCAAGCAAATTTCTGCTACGGTCTTTAAGCCGATTCAAGTGAATAAGGAGATAGGATTTTAATCTCTGTATTTTCAAGCTTGTAAAGTAAAAAGCTTTGACAAACTTTCAATAAACTAGTATAATTCAGTATGTTGCTTTAGGGGTGAAAATTGTGAAAATATCAGTTAAACAACTTCAGGATTCTCAAGGGACTCCAACTTACTTTGATACAGAAATTAATGTGGAAGAGGCTTTAAAACAACGAGATGATTCCATTCTTGCTGTTTCACCAGCATACATCAAAGGATTTCTTGTTTATCAAAGCCAATCAGTTGTAGCGCAATTTACTTGCGATGTTGATATCACACTTCCTTCATCCAGGTCTTTAGAGCCAGTGGTAGTTCCACTCCACATAGATATTGTGGAAAGATACATTCCGTCCCATCTCTCGGTTGATGAGAAAGAGCTAACAGAAATTGTGATGCCTCTTGATGGTGATTGGGTTGACCTTGAACCCGCTGTGGAAGATCATATTTTACTTTCAATTCCTTTACAAGTCTTATCGCAAGAGGAATTGAGTGAAGATAAAATGCCTTCAGGAAATGATTGGGAGGTTGTGACGCAAGAAGCTCTTGAAGAGCGACGCAAACAACAAAAAGAACAATCGGTTGATCCAAGGCTAGCGTCTTTACAGTCTTTCTTCGAAAAGGATGAGACTGAGAAGTAAAAAGCATTATGTAAAGAAGATTGATTAGGAGGTGTACAAAAATGGCAGTACCAAAACGTAAAACATCAAAAGCGAGAAAAGCAAAACGTCGTACTCACTTCAAATTAGAAGTTCCAGGATTGAGCGCATGCCCATCATGTGGAACATTAAGAAAGAGCCATCACGTTTGTCCTGAGTGTGGTTCATACGACGGAAAAGAAGTTGTTTCTAAAGAAGCATAATCATAAACGTTACAAAACCTTAGACAGTTGTCTAAGGTTTTTTCTTTTTATAGTTAAGAAGCAAGATTTATCAAAAATTATCTGTATCATTTTTGATAAATTTAAAAATACTATGAGTTTTAAGAAATCTATTGTAAACTAATAGTGATGGAGGTGAGTCAATGTTATTTTTTGAAGTCGTACTATGGTTAGTATTTATTATAAGTTTCGTGGGTTTCACGGTCGTTTTTGGAAATCGAATCTTCTATAATGAGACTCGCTTCATAACTATTCGTGAAATTATGACACCAATGCTGTTGTTGGTATTACATACCACTAGTGTAAATGCCTATGGTTATTCTTGGTTTAGTTATGCTACATTAGGTTTTGCTCTTATTGGGTTAGCATTATTATATTTCAAATTAAAAAGAGGGAAACTAGTTCTTAGACCTTTCCTCCACCAATTATTTTCCATTTCGTTTTTATTTTTTGGATTGCTTGTCTTATTAGTACAAGTGGGAAGATTCTTTAAATAATTGCATAAAATCAATAGTTCTAAGCTCTTTACGCGGAAAGTGTAAAGAGCTTTTTTGTGCATTAAAACATCCTATATGGGGAGAAAAAACTTTTTTTAAACTTTTTTAGTAAAAAAGTGGTGAAAAGTGGTGGATTGTGGTAAACTATGGTTACTATATTATTGGAATGGAGGAGTCTGCATGTTAATCGGTGAATATCAACATACAATTGATGCAAAAGGACGTATGATCGTGCCTGCTAAATTTCGTGAAGATTTAGGGTTCACCTTTATCGTGACACGTGGACTTGATGGCTGTTTATACGGTTATCCTCTGGAACAATGGGAGCTCATCCAAAATAAATTAAGAGACTTACCACAGTCTAAAAAAGATGCACGTGCCTTTACGCGCTTTATGAACTCTGCAGCGATTGAAGTAGAATTTGACAAGCAAGGTCGTGTGAATATCTCACAAACGTTACGTGCGTATGCGGGATTAGAAAAGAATTGCCGTGTTATCGGAAACAATGATCGTATTGAGATTTGGAATGAAGAACGTTGGCAAGAATATATTGCTGAAACAGAAGAGAATTTTGAAGAATTGGCCGAAAATATGATTGATTTTGGCTTTTAGAAAGGGAAGGGACCATGTTTAAACATATCACTGTATTGCTACATGAAACGGTAGATGCATTATCCATTAAGCCAGACGGAATCTACGTAGACTGTACACTGGGTGGTGCGGGACATAGTCAATACTTACTTAGCCAATTAACAACAGGGCATCTTTATTGCTTTGATCAGGATATGCAAGCCATTCAACATGCAAAGGCTCGTCTTGCTAAAGAAGTTTCTGAAGGAAAAGTAACTTTTATTCACGCGAACTTCCGTCAATTACAGAAAGAACTTGGGAAACTAGGTGTTACTAAAGTAGACGGAATTTTATACGATTTAGGAGTGTCTTCACCACAACTTGATCAGATTGAAAGAGGATTTAGTTATCATCAAAATGCAAAGCTCGATATGCGAATGGACCAAAGTGCTCCGTTAACGGCAGAAGAGATTGTAAATGAATGGAGCTATGATGAATTAGTTCGTATCTTCTATCGTTATGGAGAAGAAAAGTTCTCGAAACAAATTGCTCGTAACATTGAACGTATTCGTGCTCAACACAGAATTGAGACAACTGGAGAATTAGTGGATATCATTCGCGATAGTATTCCAGCTGCTGCAAGAAGAAAAGGTGGACATCCTGCAAAAAGAATTTTCCAAGCGATTCGTATTGCCGTGAATGATGAATTAGCAGCGATAGAAGATTCCTTGGAGCAAGCCTTCGAAGTAGTTTCAGTTGGCGGAAGAATTAGCGTTATCTCTTTCCACTCATTGGAAGACCGAATCGTGAAAACGATGTTTAAACAACAAAGTACAGTCGAAAAAACGCCAAAAAATTTACCAATCTTACCTACGGAAGAAGAAAAAGCTCCGTTTCAATTGGTGAATAAAAAACCAATTTTACCAAGTTTAGAAGAAATAACAGAAAACTCTCGTTCGCAAAGTGCGAAGTTAAGAGTCATTGAGAAAATTAAAGGATAATTTAGAAAGAAGGGATTACTAGTGGCATTAGCAGAAAAATATGTAGACACGTTGAATGTGAGCGTACCTAAGCAAACGCCTCTAGTTCGTAAGGGGCAAGAGGTTACTTCAATTCCTGAAGAAAAACAAAAAGCAAACTTAATGCAAGTTTTAATTCTTTCAGGAGTGGTTTTAGCGTTCTTAGCAACAATGACAATTGTCGCTAGCATGATTGTTGCTAATAAAAATAGACAATTACAGGACATTGAATCACAAACAACACTTATTCAACGTGAAAATAATACTTTACTTCAATCAACACAAGAATTGTCTCAATACGACCGTGTCAATCGTATCGCAAATGAACAAGGCTTGAAGATGAATGAAGATAATGTTAGGAATGTTGGACGATGAAAAAAACGAATAACAATAACATTGCGAGAAATAGGCGTCGAGCGAGCTTTATTTTATTGGGACTCGCTAGTGTCTTATTTCTCATTTTTTCTGTACGTTTCTTTAGAATTATGGTTTTAGGGAATATTCATAATGTAGATTTACGAGCAGAAATTAATGATAAAATTCATCAAAAAAGGACTTTAGCGGCTAAACGTGGAACCATCTATGATGCCAGTGGAAGTCCTATTGCGGTAGATGCAACGAATTATTCTATTTATGCAGTCTTGACCGATCAATGGAGTAAAAATGCAGAAACCCCAGATTATGTAACGGATATTAATAAAACAGCCGAGGCGTTGTCGAAACATATTTCTCTTTCTAAAGAGGAGATTGTAAAGATTTTAAGTCAGAAGGATGTTTCTCAAGTCGAATTTGGAAATGCTGGAAAAAATCTTTCGGTTCAAGTGAAAGATAAGATTGAAGCGGAGAAGCTTCCCGGAATTAAGTTTTCAGAGAGTCCAGCAAGATATTATCCAAATGGGATTTTTGCTTCTCATTTAATCGGATATACGGATTCTGTTGAGGAAACAGTTGACCACAAGACGACTATTTCTTTAGTTGGAAAGACTGGATTAGAAGGCCTTTATAATGAACAACTAACCGGAACGGCAGGAGAAGTAGAATATACGGTTGATGGGAATGGCTATGTGATTTCAGATACTGAGAAAGTAACGAAACAACCAAAAGACGGAAAAGATATTACTTTAACATTGGATAAGAGACTTCAAACTTACCTAGAATCTTTAGTCAGCGCGGCAGATAAGCAGTATCAACCTGTTCAGATGACTGCAATGCTAGTGGATCCAAAAAGTGGAAATATTGTAGCGGCTACACAACGCCCAACTTATAACTCTACGACGAAAGAGGGAATTGATGTTCAGTGGAACAACCTTCTAACAGACCAAGCTTATGAGCCTGGATCAACCATGAAAGTTTTAGCTTTAGCTGCAGCAATTAATGAAGGAGTCTTTGATCCAAATGAAAGATATCAATCAGGAAGTGTAAAGATTTATACGGACTTAGTTAGGGATTATAATAAAGTAGGGTGGGGAAATATCACTTATTTAGAAGGTTTAGCCCATTCTAGTAACGTTGCCTTTGTTCATGTTATTCAAAAGATAGGTGTCGAAAAATGGAAACAATATTTAGAAGCATTTGGATTTAGTAAATCTACTAATTCAGGATTTGCAAATGAAATATCTGGTTCAAATCCATTTAATTCCTACTTACAACAATTATCTACTGGTTTTGGACAAGGGATTACGGTTACGGTGTATCAAATGATGCAAGCTTTTACTGCGATTGCTAATGGTGGACAAATGCAAAAATTACGTTTAGTGGATCATTTTACAGACCCTAATACTGATAAAGAAACACCAAATCCAGTAAACTCATTAGGAAAAGTCATTTCACCAGAGGCGGCTAAAAAAACACTCGAATATTTATATCAAGCAACTCGAATGAAAAATGGGACGGCTTATGAATTTAATATTGACGGAGAAGAAATAGCAGCTAAGACAGGGACTGCTGAATTTATTAATCCAGAGACAGGTAAATACTATTCAAATGGAAATAACTATATTTTTTCTGTAGTTGGATTTGCTCCTTATAATGATCCAAAATATATTTTATATGTTACAGTTAAACAACCTCGGGTGGCTGTAACTGTAAATACAATTCTTAAAGAAATTTTCAATCCATTAATGAAGAGAAGTTTAGAATATTCAAGACTCTCTGAGTAAAAGAAGGAGGAAGAACATGTTTGCGAAAGAACTAGCGGATTTATTAGTCATTAAACGAGTGGAAGGCTCTTTAGATAATATCGTTGTAGATAAATTAGCTCAAGATTCGCGTAAAGTTGTGCCCAATACAATGTTTTTCTGTATCGAAGGTGTAACAGTAGACGGTCATCTTTTTGCGGGGAAGGCAAAGGAGTTAGGAGCTAATGTATTTGTTGCTTCCAAACCGATTAAAGAACAAGTTGGGGATTCCCCTGTGATTTATGTAAAAGATGTGACTCGAGTAATGACGCTTTTTGCGAATCATTTCTATGGTTATCCTTCAGAGAATTTAAATATGATTGGGGTTACAGGAACAAATGGAAAAACGACTGTAACCCATATGGTAGACTATTTATTAGAAGAATTAGGAAAGCCAACTGCATTGATTGGAACGATGTATCGTAAAATTGGTGAGGAACGTATTGAAACAAGAAATACAACACCAGAAATATTAACCGTGCATGAAACATTGCAAAAGGTTAAGGAAATTGGTGGAGATACCTGTATTATGGAAGTTTCTTCTCATGCTCTTCAATTGGGGCGTGTGTGGGGGATTGACTATAATGTGGCAGTGTTTACAAACCTTACGCATGAACATTTAGATTTGCATAAAACAATGGAAAATTATGCGCATGCTAAGAGCTTACTATTCTCACAATTAGGAAATCATTCTAAAAACGAGAAGCCACGGGTAGCTATCCTAAATCGTGACCAGGAATATTTTGAGCAATTTGCATATTCTACATCAGCGGAAATTATTTCCTATGGCTTTACTGAAGAAGCAGATATTCGAGCTACTGAAATTGAGAGCAATGGAGCGATGACAACTTTTGTAGTAACCGTGAATGGTGAAAAACTTCCAGTAATGATTCCAATGATTGGATTATTTAATGTTTACAATGTGTTGGCGGCGTTCGGAGTAGCGATGGTTAATGGAATTCCTTTACGAAAGGCGATTGAAAAAATTGCCAAGTTCCCTGGTGTAGGTGGACGAATGCAATTAATCCAAAAAGGCCAGCCATTCCAAGTCATTATTGACTTCGCTCACACCCCAGATGGGTTAGAAAATGTGTTGTCAACGCTCGAAGAAGTAAAAATAAATCGTGTAATCACAATTATGGGACATAGTGGAGGAAATCGGGATTCAAGTATGAGGCCAGAACTTGGAGAGATTGCTTTTGAAAAATCGGATTATGTGATTTTAACGGCAGACAATCCAAGACAAGAGTCTTTAGAAAAAATTTACTCTGAAATCGTATCAGGTAGAAAAAACGAAAATACTCCATATGAATGTGTAGATGATAGAAAACAAGCAATAGAACGAGCCCTAGAACTCGCACAAGAAGGAGATATCTTGTTATTTGCGGGTAAAGGTGTTGAACCTTACCAAGTGATTGGCGAAGAATATATTCCTTACAATGAAGTTGAGACGGTGGTTCAAGCGCTTGAAAAATTAGGGTACAAGAACTAGGGTAGAAAAAGGAGAGTATTATGATTGAAATCATTTTAGCAGTCGGGTTATCGTTTCTAGCAACGGTAATTGCCGAACCACATTTTATTCAATTTATGAAAATGAAACAGTTAGGACAAACGACTTTAGATGAAGGGCCATCTTGGCATAAAGCTAAAAGCGGAACACCAACGATGGGTGGACTAGTTTTTCTTTGTATGATTAGTTTATCTAGTTTAATTATGGGGGCAGTTTTTGGTCATTTCAATTTTGTTTTATTAAGTGGAGTTATCGGCTTTGCTTTCTTTGGTTCTATCGGATTTCTTGACGATTATATTAAAGTGTTTAAGAAACAAAATGAAGGATTAAAGAGTCACGAAAAATTTGCTCTTCAATTATTGGGAGCTGCAATTTTTGTGGCACTGTATCTTTTAAGTGGAAACCAACCTCTTATTTACCTTCCGTTGTTTGGAGAAGTAAATAGTATTATTGTTTTTGCGTTATTCACAATTATTTGGATTGCAGGTTTTTCAAATGCAGTGAATTTAACAGATGGTTTAGATGGATTAGCCACTTCAACAAATATTATTGCATATGCAACTTACGGAATTATCGCAACTCATGCAGGTCAAAATTCAATTGCTGTATTTTGTTTCTGTGTAGTAGGGGGATTAGCAGGCTTCTTATTATTCAACTGGAAACCGGCGAAAGTATTCATGGGTGATGTCGGTTCATTAGCTCTTGGAGCAGGACTTGCAATTATTTCCATTATGCTTCATAAAGAATGGACCTTACTTCTTGTTGGAATCATTTTCGTTTTTGAAACTCTTAGCGTTATCCTGCAAGTAGGGTCATTTAAACTAACAGGAAAACGAATTTTTAAAATGAGTCCTATTCATCACCATTTTGAAATGAGTGGATGGAAAGAAGTGAAAATCGTTTCAGTCTTTAGTGCTGTCGGTTTCGTTGCGGGGCTAATTGTTGCAATTATTTTCTAAGAGAATTAACATATTTTAACGGAGAGCTGGCCATTTTTGTCCAGCCTTTCTCCATATACATATTAAAAAGAGAAAATTGGAGGAATCATTGTGCGGAATACACATGCATTTGAAAATAAAAAAGTACTAGTCATTGGACTTGCTAAAAGTGGAGTGAATGTAGCGAAATTGCTATACCATTTAGGAGCAGATGTGACGGTGAACGACCGAACACCACTTGAAGAAAGTGTTGACGCACAAGGGTTAGTTGCTGAAGGGGTTAAAGTGGTTTCTGGGGGGCATCCACTAGAGTTACTTGATGGAGACGTGGATTTCGTTGTTAAAAACCCAGGGATTCCTTATTCAAATCCTTTAGTAGCCAAAGCTGTTGATAAAGGGTTACCAGTTTATACTGAAATTGAAATTGCACAACGTGTCATGGAAGGAACCGTTCTTGGGATTACAGGTTCTAATGGAAAAACCACGACAACTACATTAACAAACTTAATGCTACATGAATCCTTCCCTGAAAGAAGAACTTTTGCTTGCGGAAATATCGGAGTCCCTTTATCGCAACTGGCAGAAGATTCAAAAGAAACAGATATTTATGTCACTGAATTATCAAGTTTTCAATTAATGGGAATTGAAGCGTTTCGACCTAAAGTAGCGTGTATCGTGAATATCTTTAGTGCGCATTTGGACTATCATGGATCTCGCGAAGAGTATGTAAAAGCGAAATTACAAATCACTAAAAATCAAACAGAAGAGGATTTCCTTGTTTACAATGCGGATTTCCCAGAATTATATGAGTTTATTAAAGGCCATACAAAAGCAACCTTAGTACCTTTCAGCCGCAAATCGGTCTTGGAACACGGCGCTTATACGGATGAAACTTCGATTTACTTTAATGGGGAAGCCGTAATGCCAATTGAAGCCATTCAAGTACCTGGCGTTCAAAATGTGGAAAACGTGTTGGCCGCAGTCGCGATTTGCAAATTACAAGGAGCAACCAATGAAGGAATCGAAAAAGCAGTTCGTTCATTCCATGGAGTAAAACACCGTACACAATATGTGAAAACCATTGAAGGTCGTAAATTCTACAACGATTCAAAAGCAACAAATATCATTGCGACACAAACAGCCTTAAGAAGTTTTACAAATCAATCTGTTGTATTGATTGCTGGTGGACTAGATCGTGGGAATGGTTTTGAAGAATTAGAATCATCACTTGGAAATGTCCGTGAAATGGTCGTTTACGGAGAAACAAAAGAGAAGTTGAAAGCGACTGCTGAAAAATTATCGATTCCAGTAACTGTAGTAGAAACATTAGAAGAAGCTGTGCCAAAAGCGTATGCAGCTAGTCGTGAGGGAGAAATTGTATTGCTTTCACCTGCATGCGCAAGTTGGGATCAATTCGCTAACTTTGAAGTTCGCGGTGATTGTTTCATTGAAGCAGTAGAGAAACTGTAATATATAGGAGAAAAAAGATGAGAGTATTAGTTTCAGGAGGAGGAACGGGTGGACATATTTATCCAGCACTTTCCTTAATGAATTATTTGAAAGAACAGGACCCTTCAACAGAGTTTCTTTATGTAGGGACTGAACGCGGATTAGAAAGTACCATCGTTCCAAAAGCGGGATATGATTTTAAAACGATTAAGATTCAAGGAATCGTTCGTTCATTATCGTTAGAAAACTTTAAGACATTATGGTATTTCTGTACAAGCTATTTTAAAGCAAAAGAAATCGTAAAAGAGTTCAAACCAGATATTGTAATTGGTACTGGAGGATATGTATGCGCGCCAGTATTATACGCAGCAGCAAACATGGGAATTCCAACGATTATTCATGAGCAAAACAGTTTAGCAGGAATCACCAATAAATTCTTAGCAAGAAAAGTGTCTAAGATTGCAATTTGCTTCGATGCGGTTCGTAAAGATTTTGCAAAATACGAAGATAAAGTTGTCATGACAGGAAATCCTCGTGGACAAGAGCTAGCAAATGCTGTTCGTGATGATGCTTATCTAGATTTACTTGGAATCAAAAAAGAAAAACCGATTGTATTAATCTTTGGGGGAAGCCGAGGCTCATTACGAATGAACGAATCATTCTTAGAAGCTTTAGAGGAATTAGAAGCAAAAGATTATCAAGTGGTCATGGTGACCGGGCAAGTGCATTATGACAAAATCAACAATCATATTACAAGTTTGAAAAAACCATTGCAAAATGTCACAGTTTTACCATATATTAATAATATGGTGCAAATGTTCCAAAACACAGATTTAGTAGTTTGTCGTAGTGGAGCAACAACATTGATTGAATTAACAGCTCTAGGATTACCAAGCGTTTTAATTCCAAGTCCGTATGTGACTGAAAATCACCAAGAAGCCAATGCAATGTCATTAGTAGAAAAAGATGCAGCGACTATGATTTTAGAGAAAGATTTAAATGGACAAAGTTTAGTTGCAGAAATTGATCGTATAATGGAAGATGAACCAAAACGTCTACAAATGGCCAGCAATTCCAAAGCTTTGGGTATTACCGATGCTTCAACGAGACTTGAAACAATTATTCATTCTCTAGTGAAATAAAGATAGAAGGAGGAGAATATGTTTAATCGAAAGACACCAAAAAAAGCTCCTCCGCGTGAATTAACACCTTGGGAGTTAGCGCAGCAAAACTCACCTACTTCTAGAGTAGAAGAGACAGTTCCAAAAGAGGATGTACGACCTCCAAAAAGAGAACCCAAACCTAAAAAGAAAAAGCCTGAATCAAAAGGAATTACGAATGCAACACTGTTAAAAGGAATTTTTATTGTGTGTTTAGCTTGGAGTATTTATTTTATTTCTCCACTATCAAAAGTTTCTGAGATTGAGGTAGTAGGATTAAGCCAAGTTCCTGCTGAACTAGTTCAAGAGAAAGATGGAATTGTCAAAGGGCAAAGTATTTGGACGATTTTAGCCAATCGTACACGTACCGCAACACTTTTAAAAGCTGCCAGTCCAAAAATTAAAGATGCTTCTATTGAATTAGTAGCATGGAATAAAATACGTTTGAATATTGAAGAAAATCCTGCTATTGGTTATTTTAAAACGGAAGAGAAAACATTTGAACTTCTTGCTGATGGTCAAACAATCGAAGTGGAAGCAACTCTTTCTACAGAAGAATATCCAGAATTAGTAGATTTTACTGAAGAAACTCAATATAAAACTCTAGCGAAACAATTAGAAAAAGTTTCTAGTAGTATTATTCGAGAGATAAAAGAAATTCAATATCCAAACGATATTAAAAATCACCAAAAAATTTATTTGAAGATGAAAGATGGAAATCGAGTCATCGGAAATTTGAAGGATATTGGGGATAAATTAGTGTATTATCCATCAATTGCAAAACAGTTGAATGGTAAAAAGGGAACCGTTGATATGGAAGTGGGAATATACTTTACACCGGATACAACGATTCGATAAAAAAGTCTTAAAACTCGCTCATATGTTTTTTGTAGTGAACGTAATTGTGTTAAAATATAAGGAGTATCACTAACAAAATTAACATTAAAAAATGAATTATGAATAATCGTATAGGAGGTTTCAATAAACGTGAAAAATCAGGGAATTTATGTGAGTTTAGATATTGGAACCACTTCAATAAAAGTTGTAGTAGCTGAGTATGTCAGAGGACAATTAAATATTATTGGAGTCGGCAATGAAAAATCAGAAGGATTGAGCCGTGGAGTCATCGTAGATATTGATGAAACAGTTGAATCCATTCGAAAAGCAGTACGACAAGCAGAACAAAAATCAAATATTCAAATCAAGGACGTTATCGTTGGAATTCCAAGTAATCAAATTTCAATCGAACCTTGTCATGGAATGATTGCTGTATCAAGTGAAAATAGAGAAATTACAGATGTGGATGTATATAATGTGATTTCCGCTGCAAAAGTTCGTTCAGTTGCACCTGAACGCGAAATTATTTCTGTTATTCCAGAAGAGTTCATCGTGGATGGATTTGACGGGATTAAAGATCCTCGTGGAATGATTGGCGTTCGCTTAGAATTATTTGCGAGCATGATTACAGGACCTAAGACGATTGTTCATAATATTAAACGTTGTATTGACAAAGCCGGATTAAATATTGAAGAAATGGTGATTCAACCATTAGCGATTAGTCAAGTAGCATTAACTCCAGGTGAAAGAGAATTTGGAACAATTTTAATTGACATGGGTGGTGGACAAACTAGTGCTTCTGTTATGCATGACAATCAGTTGAAATTTTCATTTGTGGATCAAGAGGGTGGAGATTTCGTATCAAAAGACATCTCAATCATCTTGAATGCAAGCTTTGAAAATGCTGAACGCATTAAACGTGAATATGGATATGCAATCTCATCAGAAACGAGTGCAGATGAATTTTTCCCAGTTGAAACGATTGGAAAGAAAGATCCAATAAAAGTAGATGAACATTACTTATCAGAAATTATTGAAGCTCGTGTCGTTCAAACTTTTGAAACGGTAAAACGTGCTCTAGACCAAGTGGAAGCATTAAAACTTCCAGGAGGAATCGTGTTAACGGGTGGAGCTTCTTCACTTGCAGGAGTTCAAGAGTTAGCACAAGAAATTTTTGGAGTACAAGTGAAAACTTATATTCCTGAGCAAATGGGAATGAGAAATCCTATTTATGCAACTAGTATGGGGTTAATTCAATATGCTGCAAGCTTAGATGATGTTCACCGTATCGCACAAAAAGGGAAACCTGGTGTAGAACAACGTCCAGTACAAAGCACTCCAAAAAGTGCACCTGTACAAGTTCAACCAACAGCTCCAGTTCAACAACCACAAGATGTTGAACAAGAAGCAAGTGGTGAAGAACAAGGGTTTGGAGCAAAAGTGAAGAACTTCTTTAAAATGTTTATTGACGAAAATTAAGAAGAGAACCAAGG
The DNA here is from genome assembly GCF_001073445.1 of Granulicatella sp. 572.rep1_STHE. Classification (NCBI taxonomy): domain Bacteria; kingdom Bacillati; phylum Bacillota; class Bacilli; order Lactobacillales; family Carnobacteriaceae; genus Granulicatella; species Granulicatella sp. 572.rep1_STHE. Next base: position 24,815 of record NZ_JVBO01000029.1, read on the forward strand.
AGGAAATATAATGGATTTCGAATTCGATACAAATTTAGATGGCGCAGTTATTAAAGTCATTGGTGTTGGTGGTGCTGGTAACAACGCTGTTAACCGTATGATTGCAGAAGGAGTACAAGGTGTAGAGTTCATCGTAGCAAACACTGATACTCAAGCTTTAAGAAACTCAGAAGCTGAAACTAAAATTCAATTAGGACCAAAATTAACAAAAGGTTTAGGGGCTGGATCATTACCTGATATTGGTCTAAAAGCTGCAGAAGAAAGTGAAGAACAAATTCGCGAAGCTTTAGTTGGCGCGGACTTAATCTTCGTTACTGCTGGTATGGGTGGAGGTACTGGTACAGGTGCTGCACCAGTTGTTGCTCGTATTGCAAAAGAGTTAGGCGCATTAACAGTGGGGGTTGTTACACGTCCATTTAGCTTCGAAGGACCAAAACGTGGTCGTTTCGCTGCAGAAGGTGTTGCACAATTAAAAGCAAACGTAGATACATTAGTAACGATTTCAAATAACCGCTTATTAGAAATCGTTGATAAAAAGACTCCTATGTTAGAAGCTTTCCGTGAAGCTGATAATGTATTACGTCAAGGGGTGCAAGGGATCTCTGATTTAATTACTGCACCTGGTTACGTTAACTTGGACTTCGCTGATGTGAAGACAGTGATGAAAGATCAAGGTTCAGCATTAATGGGGATTGGTGTTGCTAGTGGTGAAAACCGTACAGCAGAAGCTACGAAGAAAGCTATTTCTTCACCATTATTAGAAGTATCTATCGATGGAGCAGAACAAATCCTATTAAACATCACTGGTGGTGCAGACTTAACATTATTTGAAGCACAAGACGCTTCTGATATCGTTGCAGCAGCTTCAACAAGTGAAGTAAACATTATCTTCGGTACTTCAATCAATGAAAACTTAGGAGATGAAGTCATTGTTACTGTTATCGCAACAGGAATTGACGAGGAGCGTAAACACGAAAAAAAGTCAGTAACTCGCGCTAACCGTTCTCCATTTACAAGCAGTACTTCAACTCGTAAAGATTTAGGGAATAACCCTCAAACTTTCCAAGAGAAACAAGTACCTTCAAAACCACAAGTTGTTGAAGAAAAGAAAGCAGAAAAAGACTTGTTTGGTGACTGGGATATTCGTCGTGAAACTACAGTGCGTGATACTTCTTCATCAACTGATGCAGATTCACCATTTGCGCAAAGCAATTTTGTAGAAGCTCCTTCTGAGCCAAAACAAGCTGAAAATGATGGATTAGATACTCCGCCGTTCTTCAGAAAAAGAAACAGAAATTAATGAGTATCATTAAACAGAATGTAAGTCGTATTATGAACTTGGTTGCATCTTCTTGTAACCAAGTTCATAGACTATCTGAGGAAGTTTGTCCTATTGTTGTGACGAAAAATCGCTCTCAGGAAGAAGTTCAAGAGATGTATGACTTGGGTTTTCGACATTTTGCGGAGAATCGTGTTGAAAAACTACTTGAACGGCAGGAACAATTTCCCGAAGAGGATATTTTCTGGCATTTAATCGGTCCTTTGCAAAAGCGTAAAGTAAAACAAGTTATTAATCGAATTGATTTATTTCATGCTCTTGATAGACTCTCCATTATGAGTGAGATTGATAAACGACTCGAGCAACCTTTGGACTGTCTGTTAGAAATAAATGTCTCTGGTGAGGAAACGAAACATGGTTTTTCACCTGAAGAGGCTTTTGGCGCTTATAAGGAGAGTAAGCAGTATGAAAAAATTCATATTGTTGGGCTAATGACGATGGCGCCTTATAAAGCAAGCGATGAAGAAATTCGCTTCTTTTTTTCGCGTTTAGCACAATTAGCTAAAAAGATTGAAGAAAAGGAAAACCTATCACAACCACTCCTGTTAAGTATGGGAATGAGTAGTGATTTTCCAATCGCTATCCAGTGTGGCGCAACATATATTCGAATTGGCACAAGCTGGTTTGAAACGGAGGAAGAATAATGGGATTCATGAATCGTGTCAAAAACTTTTTAAGTCCTGAAGATGATTATTATGAAGAGGATGATCAGTTTGAATATGTTGAAGAGACTGAGGATAATACTCAGACTCCACTTCGTTCTAGATCGAATCCTTCGAATGTCGTTCCTTTCCAAAGCCCAGGAGTAAAGAAAACATCTAAAATTTATGTGGTGGAACCTAGCGTTTATTCTGAAGCGGAACGTATAGCAGATGCTCTCTTAAAAGGGGAAGCAGTACTAATCAACTTTAAACGGATGGAGCCAAAAGATGCAAAACGTGTCATTGATTTTGTAGTTGGAGTGGCGTATGCTATTAACGGCGATGTTCAAAAGGTAAGAGATGAAATTTTTATCTGCTCACCAGCGAATTTTCAAGTACAAGGAAACTTTGACGAGGAAGCAGGAGATGTTTTTCGACGTCCTGAGTTTTAAAGGAGGAATATTATGGCAAATGAATTTATTTCAGGGATTACACTTATAGCAACTTATTATACATTATTTTTAATATTATATGGATTGAATATTTATTGGAATCTCTATCTTCCAACGTTTGTTGAGGATTTTCTTGATAAAGTGTGTAGACCTTTTGTAAGTCTATTTAAGAATGTAAGAATTGGAAATTATAGTTTAGCATTATTGACTTCAATCGTTGTTGTATTTTTCGGTAATTTATTAATTGTTAGTTTAATACGTTTGATTTTTTAACAAGGTGAAGGACTATGGAGACTGGAATTGAACAACATTTTAGAAAAGAGGAAATCCCTTTTCTAAAGCAAGTTGAAGAATGGGTAGAAGAAGTACGTTTACAGTATGCGCCCGTATTGACAAATTATCTTGATCCACGCCAACAGTTTATTGTGGAGGCAATCGTGGGTCAGTATGATGATGTTCGTTACTACTTTGATGGCGGGTATATTGATGCTGAACGAAAACGTTGTATGATTAGCCCGGATTATTATGAGCCAACTTTAGAGGATTTCGAAAATGCTCTTTTTCATATTCAATATCCGAAGAAATTCGCAACACTGGGGCATGGTAAGATTCTTGGGTCACTGATGAGCCTTGGGTTTGACCGTAGTCTGATTGGCGATATTATTTCTAACGGAGAAGACTGGCAATTATTCTGTGCTCAAAATATGAAAGAATATATCAAACAACAGCTAGAAAAAATTGGGAAAGTTGCTGTAAGGCTTGAAGAAGTCGACTATACGAAATTAATTGTACCAGTGGATCATTGGACAAATATTCAAACAGTTGTAAGTTCTCTTCGTTTAGATACAGTGATTGCTTCCGTATTTAATGTGTCAAGACAGCGTTCAAAAGAAATGATAGAAAGTGGTAAAGTAAAGGTGAATTGGACCGAAGAGAATCGCCCGGACTTTATGCTGGAAATTTTAGATATTGTATCCATTCGCGGATATGGACGCCTTCAAATTCAAAAAATCGAAGGGCGAACCAAAAAAGATAAAATTAAAATCGAACTTGGTCTTTTAGAAAAAAATAAAAAATAAAGGGGAGTTATTTATGTCAATTACACCAAACGATATTCATAATAAAGATTTTTCAACAAAATTCAAAGGCTTCGATCCAGAAGAAGTTAATGAGTTTTTGGATGAAGTAAAAAAAGAATTAGAACATTTAATTCGTGAAAATAAAGATTTAGAAAAACGCGTGAAATTTAATGAAGAAAAAGTAGAATACTTTACTTCTATTCAAGAAACTTTGAATAAATCTATTATTGTAGCTCAAGAAGCAGCAGACAGATTACGTGAAAATGCGCGTAAAGATGCAGAAATCATTATTTTTGAAGCAGAAAAAACAGCTGAGGAATTATTAAAAGAGGCAGCTGAAAAAGCGACTCAAATTAATCGTGAAACAGACGCAATTAAGAAGGAAACGCGTATTTTCCGTCAACGTCTTCAAATCTTAAGTCAAACACAATTAGAAATGATTAAAAATGAAGAGTGGGATATGGTGTTAAATACACCTTCACAAATTGAAGTGACACCACCGACAATTGATTCAATTATCGAAAAACGTGCTAAAAGAACTGAGCACCTTACTGAAGAAGAACAACAATAATCAATTTAGAAGGGGACCAAAAGGAGGTCTCCTTTTTCGATAGAAAGAGAGAAAACGATGGAAATTTGGTTTAGTGAAACAGCTAAAGATAAACTATTAAAATTAATGAATGAAAAAGGATTAACAGATGTTTTTTTCGTTATGGATTATGCTGATGGAGATAGTCCTTTCTACGACGAAGGCGGAGGATGTCATTGCCAAGTTAATGAGAAGTATCATTTAGTCATTTTAAAGAAAGAAGAGGAGTCTACTTTACATCGAAAGTTCGACAAGTTATTAGAGACTAATTTGGGAAAAGTTTATGTCTCTAGTCGCTATGAAATGATGTTTGACCAGAAAAATGTAGTCGATTATAGTGTGGATAAATATGGGTTTTACTTAAAGAGTGAGGCAGGAATCTTATCCATGAGACTCAATATTGATTTTATAGCGTAAAAAGATGAGCATGTGCTCATCTTTTTTTGTATTTAAGGATTTCTTTACTTTAAAAAGCTTGTACCTTTATTGAATACATAGTATACTATTTTTGTTCACGAAAACAAAAGAGGTGAATTTTATGAACAAAGTTAATTTAGATTTGTTGAAATTAATCAAAAAGAACGCTATTCATAATCAACGAGAATTGGCAGATTTATCAGGTTATTCTCTGGGACTGGTGAATCGTGAAATTAAAAAATTAAGAGAATTAAAGCTAGTCGATGAAGAATTTCGAATGACTAGTAAGGCAAAAACGTTATTCAAAAAAAATAAACCTAAAAATGCAGTAATCTTGGCAGCTGGCTTTGGGATGCGAATGGTTCCCATCAATACAGAAACGCCAAAAGGACTTCTAGAAGTCAAAAATGAACCACTTATTGAGCGATTGATTAAACAATTACAAGAAGTGGGAGTATCAGATATCAATGTGGTCGTAGGCTTTATGAAAGAACAGTACGAGTATTTAATCGATGATTTTCAAGTAAAATTAGCAGTGAATCCAGATTATGCTACGAAAAATAATTTTTATTCATTACAACGAGTTGCTGGAATTTTAGGAAACACGTATATTGTCCCTTGTGACTTGTGGTCTGAGGAGAATCCCTTTGAAGAGGATGAATTATACTCTTGGTATTTAATGGGACATGAGGAAGTGGAACAAAGCTATTTTAGAGTGAATAAAAAGCAAGAAATTATCACGAGCGAGAAAAGAAGAAAAGGAAATCGTCCTTACGGAATTTGCTATCTTGCTGAAAAAGAAGCTAAAGTGGTGACCAAACAATTAAATATAGCTGCTGAAGAAAAAAGGCATGAAAAATCTTTCTGGGAAGTTACTTTAGAGGATAAAGATAAAAAGTACATTGTATATCCAAAAATGATTGATGATAAAAAGATTGCTGAAATTAATACTTACGAGCAGTTACGTGAAATCGACCATTCCTCCAGTCATTTAGAAACAGATGCTTTAATCAACATTTCAAAAGCATTAGGAGTACCATTAGAGGAAATTGTAAATATTGAAGTATTAAAAAAAGGAATGACGAATCGAAGCTTCTTATTTACTTGTAAAGAACAAAAATACATTATGCGTATTCCAGGAGAAGGAACGGATCATCTCATCAATCGTAAGGAAGAAGCTGATGTATACCGCGTGTTAGAAGGCAAAAAAATCTGTGACGATGTTGTATATATGAATCCTGAGAATGGATATAAGATTACAGCCTATCTAGATGGAGCACGCTCTTGTGATAGTGAAAATAAAGAAGATTTGAAACGTTGTATGGCAAAACTTCGTGAGTTCCATGCGTCTAAACTGAAAGTCGCTCATACATTTGATCCATTTAAACAAATCGTGTTTTATCAAAGTTTATGGAATGGTCAAACATCTTACTATAAAGATCATGAAAAAACACAAAATGAAATATTAAGCTTAAAGACTTTTGTAGAAAAATATAAAAAGGAGCCAGTTCTAAGCCATATAGATTCTGTCTACGATAATTTTCTTTTCACGAAAGAAGGAGATATTCGACTGATTGACTGGGAATATGCAGGTATGCAAGATCCACATATCGATATTGCAATGTTTTGTATTTACGCTGGATATGACCGTAAACAAGCAGACGAATTAATGGACCTTTATTTTGAAGGAAAATGCGAAAAGATGACGCGTATTAAAATTTATGCGTATATGGCCGTTAGCGGAATGCTTTGGAGCAACTGGTGTGAATATAAACGCACACTAGGTGTTGATTTTGGTGAATATTCACTCATGCAATATCGTTATGCCAAAGACTTCTATCGCATTGTGCAAGAAGAATTAGCAAAAGAGGAAAAATAATGACACATACGATTAAACGAGCAATTATAATGGCTGCGGGAAAAGGGACACGAATGCGTCCAATAACTAATGAAATCCCAAAACCATTAGTAAAAGTAAATGGGAAAAGAATGATTGATACGGTAATCGATGCCTTATATGAACAAGGAATTCAAGAGATTTACGTGGTTGTCGGTTATTTAAAGGAAAAATTTTCTGAGTTAAAAGCAGATTATCCAAATATTACCATTGTAGAAAATCCTTATTTTGATATTGCTAACAATATTTCTTCTCTTTATGTTGTCAGAGGTCATTTAGAAGAAGCCATTATTTTAGATGGAGATCAGTTAATTTTTAACAGTGAGATTTTACATCCAGAGTTCACTCGCTCAGGTTACGCATGTATTCCTGTAGAAAATGGAACGGATGAATGGCTCATGCAAGTGAATACAGATGGAGTAGTTACCAGCTGTAGTCGTACTGGTGGAGAAAAGGGATGGCAATTATATAGCATTTCTCGTTGGACGAAAGAAGACGGACAAAAGTTAAAACATCATTTGGAAATCGAGTTTGAAGAAAAGAAACATCATGACATTTATTGGGATGATGTAGCGATGTTTTGTTACCCCACAGAATATGAAATGGGCATCTACCCAATGCAACAGGGAGATATCGTAGAAATCGATAGCTTGGAAGAATTGGTAACAATGGATGCATCGTATCAAACTTTATTAGAGGAGGCTCATTATGAATAATGAATTGGAGAAAAAATCGTTAAGAGATGAAATTGACTGGATTGCTACACTAGTACCATTATTTGGAGTATTATTTCTAGGACTATTATTTTTGATATTCCCGGATTCTAGTTCTGCAGTACTTGAAGGAGTTCGAGGTTTTCTAGGAGACCAATTCAGTATTTATTATGCCATGTTAGGAGTTGGTGTATTCCTGTGTAGTATGTATGTAGCTTTCTCTAAATATGGACGTATTGTATTAGGTGGGAATAAATCTAAAGTAGAATATTCAAATTTCCAATGGGGAGTGATGATTTTTACTTCTACGATGGCAGCAGATATTGTGTTCTATGCCATGATTGAATGGGCACTCTATGCGCAAGAGTCTTATCTTGGAGAGCTTGGTAGCATTCAAAAATGGGCTTCGACATTCCCATTATTCCACTGGGGACCTATTGCCTGGGGATTCTACATTATGTTAGCCGTCGCTTTTGGATTTATGTTACATAATCGAAAAGTAGAAAAACAAAAATTCTCTGAAGCTTGTCGTCCTCTTTTGGGAGATAAAGTAGACGGATGGATGGGAAAAGTCATTGACTTAATCGCTATCTTTGCATTAATTGCAGGAACAGCAACAACGTTCTCACTAGCGACCCCACTTCTTTCAGCGGCTATGAGCCAAGTGTTTGGAATTCAAAATTCGAAACTAATTACGATTGTTGTATTATTGTTAATTGCAGTAGTTTATACTAGCACTGTTATGTTAGGAATGGAGGCTGTCTCAAAATTAGCAGCCATTTGTACGTACTTATTCTTTGCACTTCTCGCTTATTTCCTATTCCTAGGAGGAGAGACCGTTTATATTTTAGAAACAGGATTTAGCGCAATTGGAAATCTTGTTCAAAACTTTATCGGAATGTCCACATGGTTAGATCCACTTCGCGAGACAAGTTTCCCTCAAAAATGGACGATTTACTACTGGTCTTATTGGATGGTATGGTGTGTAGCGACGCCATTCTTTATCGGTAGTATTTCAAAAGGCCGTACTGTTAAAAATACGGTTCTTGGTGGATATGCATGGGGAATCGCAGGAACATTTACAGCATTTATTATTCTTGGGAACTACGGACTTGCGCAACAATTAAAGCATGGCTTAGATATTACAGGAATTTTAAATACAAATGCGGATTATGCTGCAGCAATTCTTAAAATTTTTGAGACAATGCCATTAGCGAATATTGGATTGCTACTTCTGGCTGTTACAATGATTGCTTTCTACGCGACGACGTTCGATGCATTAACACTCGTAGTTTCTGCTTATTCTTATAAAGAATTAACGCATACGCATGATAGTGATAAGCGTGTTCGTATGTTTTGGTCATTAGTACTGATTTTATTCCCAATCGCATTGATTTTCTCTGAAAATTCAATGTATAATCTTCAGTCGGTAGCCATTATTGCAGCCTTCCCAATTGGGATTATTATCATTATGATTATTGCAAGCTTCTTTAAAGATGCGAAGGACTATTTGAAATCGTAGTTGGCAATGACTATGAATCTATGACGGATATAGGAATAGTAGCTGTAATGGGATACTGGTGCAAGCCTTGGTCTTGCACCTTTAAAGCCTCAAAGAGGGAGTAAGGAATAAATTCCTAACTCCCTCTTATTCGTTTTAATATCCTTCCCATTACTGTTACTATTAAATCCGTAAGATTCATAGTCATTTAGCGAGAATTTTAAATAGTGCAAATTGGAATAAATTGAAAATAAAAATAACCTATTGTTTAAAGTCATTATGGCTTTAAGCAATAGGTTTTTATGTTAGTGATGGTGATGGCAATTACATTGCCCAGGCAGGCAGTTGCACGAAACAGAAGTAGGGGCGGTGGCCGCTTTTTCTTTTAAGGCATTCACTAATACTTTAATGTCCTCTTGGCTTAAGGTTGCTTTATTGATTAGAGTGTGTAGTAAATTCCCATTTTGTTTGTGGCACACTTGTTCAAGAAGGGCATCCGTCTCTTGGTCGAGTTGCTCTTTTTCCAAAATCGTAGCAGAATAGTGGAAGGGTTTCTTTCGATTATCGATTTGAATATAGCCTTTCTTTGTGAGGCGAATAATCAGTGTTTTTACAGTTGATTCACTCCAAGGGAATGATTTCTGCAGTTGTTCGATGATAAATCCACTTGTACTACTTGGGTTTGCCCATAATACGCGCATGACTTGGCGTTCCGAAGGGCTCATTGGTTGAAATTCAGTCATAGTGTAGAACTCCTTTCATTTTTAGTCTACAATCGTCGACTGATTCTGTCAATATTTCGAATAAGAATAATACTAAATATCGAAAAACACTGATTTCACTAACTATATTTTGTGTTGTCTACAAAGAATGATACAAAATGTTGTAAAAAAATTGCAAAAAGGAACTAGACTAGATATAATTAACTTCGTGAGTTTCAAGTGAGATTGGAATGCATTTTGTTGTATTTCTATTTCGGAATGGAGATATTGTGAAAGTCGTTTATTTATCACTAACTGGAAAAACAAGACAATTTGTAAAAAAATTGGGTTGGGATTTTGTTGAAATTTCTAAGAAAAATCCTACAGTACAAATGAAAGAGCCTTATATCGTCATTACACCAACTTATGGAGAGCAAGTGGCGAATTTTTTTTACGAATTTATTGATTTTGAAGAAAACAGAGAGCTGTTAATGGGAGTTGCTGGTTCAGGGAATCGCAATTTTAACACGAGTTTTTGTTCGAATTCTAAAGAGTTAGCGAGAAGATATGATGTTCCTTTACTTCATTGTTTTGAAAACCAAGGTACAGATAAAGATGTACAAATACTAATAGAAAAGGTGAGAGAGATTGGATAGTCCAAAATTAATGAACAAGACTCAAGAAGTTACATACTTCGCATTAAACAATGAGTTAAACCGTCCAGTTGATGGGAAAATTCCATTGCATAAAGATCGTGAAGCGGTTCGTGCGTTCTTCTTAGAACACGTAAACCCAAATACAGTTTTCTTCTATACATTAGATGAAAAACTAGATTACTTAATCGAACACGATTATTTAGAAGCAGAATTTTTAGGAAAATACAACCGTAAATTCGTTAAGAAATTAATGAAAGAAACGTACAAGAAAAAATTCCGTTTCCGTTCATTTATGTCCGCATTTAAGTTCTACAAACAATATGCAATGAAGACAAATGACGGTCAACGTTACTTAGAACGTTTTGAAGATCGTATTGTATTTAACGCTCTTTTCTTAGCGGATGGCGATGAGCAATTAGCGCATGATTTAGCAGAAGAAATGATTACACAACGTTACCAACCAGCAACACCAACATTCTTGAATGCCGGAAGAAAACGTCGTGGAGAACTCGTTTCATGCTTCTTAATTCAAACAACAGACGATATGAACAGTATCGGTCGTACCATCAACTCAGCTCTCCAATTATCAAGAATTGGGGGAGGAGTAGGGGTAAGCTTGTCTAACGTTCGTGCAGCAGGTGACCCAATCAAGAAAATTGAGAATGCATCAAGCGGTGTTGTTCCAATTATGAAATTGTTAGAAGATAGTTTCAGTTACTCTAACCAATTAGGTCAACGTAACGGTGCCGGTGCGGTTTACTTAAATGTATTCCACCCAGATATCGTATCGTTCCTATCTACGAAAAAAGAAAACGCGGACGAAAAAGTGCGTGTGAAGACATTATCACTTGGATTAGTTGTTCCAGATAAATTCTACGAATTAATTAAAAACGACGACATTATGTACTTATTCAGCCCATACGATGTGGAACGTATTTACGGTGTACCATTCTCATATGTGGACATCACTAAAGAATATGACAACATGGTGAACAACCCTGAAATCCGCAAATCTAAATTACGTGCGCGTGACTTAGAAAACGAAATTAGTAAATTACAACAAGAATCTGGATATCCATATGTAGTGAACATCGATACAGCAAATCGTGTAAACCCAATCGATGGAAAGATTATCATGAGTAATTTATGCTCTGAAATCCTACAAGTTCAAGAACCTTCAGTAATCAATAATGCTCAAGAGTATGAACACTTAGGAACAGATATCAGCTGTAACTTAGGTTCAACAAACATCGTGAACTTAATGAAATCTCCTGACTTCGAACGTTCTGTAGATGTAGCGGTTCGTGCGTTAACATTCGTAACAGATCACTCAAGTATTGATGCTGTACCAACAGTTAAAAACGGAAACAGCAAAGCACATACTATCGGTCTTGGAGCGATGGGATTACACACCTTCTTTGCATTAAACCAAATGGAATACGGCTCACCTGAGTCTATCGAAGCAACTGATTTATACTTCAGAATGTTGAACTTCTACACATTGAAAGCAAGTAACAAGATTGCCAAAGAACGCGGTAAATCATTCGTTGGTTTTGAACGTTCTAAATATGCAACAGGTGAATATTTCGACAGCTACATTGCTGAAGAGGTGCAAATTCAATCTGATAAAGTGAAGAAAATTTTTGCTAAACTTCCTATTCCAACTACAGAAGATTGGAAACAATTAAAAGAAGACGTAATGAACGGTGGATTATATCACCAAAACCGTTTAGCAATTGCGCCAACAGGTTCAATCAGCTACGTAAACGAAACAAGTGCGTCACTTCACCCAATTACTCGTTTAATCGAAGAACGTCAAGAGAAGAAGACTGGTAAGACTTATTACCCAGCTCCATTCTTATCAAACGACACTTTACCATTCTACAAATCAGCGTATGATATCGATATGCGTAAAGTAATCGACGTATACGCAGCAGCTCAAAAACATATCGACCAAGGGATGAGCTTGACATTATTCATGCGTTCAGAACTTCCTGAAGGATTATATGAATGGAAAGAAGGACGTACAAACAAGATGACAACCCGTGACTTAAACATTTTACGTAACTACGCGTGGAATAAAGGCATCAAGTCAATTTACTATGTACGTACATTTACAGAAAACAACGACGAAATTGGAAGTAATGCTTGCGAAAGCTGTAGCATTTAATGGGAATACGAAAGAAAGGACAAAAGCTCATGAGTACAAAACGATATTTTAATGAGATTCTTTCTCAAAATTCTACACAACCAGTAGAGTACTATAAAGCGATTGACTGGAACCAAGTGGAAGACATGATCGATAAATTAACTTGGGAAAAACTAACAGAGCAATTCTGGTTAGATACACGTATTCCAGTATCAAACGACTTAGACGACTGGAGAACTTTATCACCTGCAGAAAAAGATGTTGTGGGTAAAGTGTTCGGTGGATTAACATTATTAGATACGCTTCAATCAGAAGAAGGTGCAAGCTTAATGAAAGATTACGTGCGCACGCAACACGAAGAAGCCGTATGGAATAACATTCAATTTATGGAATCTGTTCACGCGAAAAGTTACTCAACTATCTTCAGTACTTTGCATACAAAAGCAGAAATCGAAGATATTTTCGAATGGACAAATAATAATGAATACTTACAATTCAAAGCGAAAAAGATTAACGAAATCTACCAAAGTAAAGATGCTTTGAAGATGAAAGTGGCTTCTACAATGCTTGAAACATTCCTATTCTACAGTGGATTCTTTACACCACTTTACTACTTAGGAAACAACAAACTTGCTAACGTGGCTGAAATCATCAAGTTAATCATTCGTGACGAGTCGGTTCACGGAACTTACACTGGTTACAAGTTCCAACAAGGCTACAACGAATTGTCAGAACAAGAACAAGAAGAAATGAAGATGTGGGTATACAACTTATGCTTGGAACTTTACCAAAACGAAGTGAAGTATACACAATCAATCTATGACCAAGTTGGTTGGACTGAAAAGGTTAAAGTGTTTATTCGTTATAACGCGAATAAAGCACTTCAAAACTTAGGGTTCGATCCTTTGTTCCCGGATACTGCTGAAGATGTGGATCCGATTGTGATGAACGGGATTTCAACAGGTACAAGTAACCATGACTTCTTCTCGCAAGTTGGGAATGGGTACTTACTCGGTAGTGTTGAAGCGATGGATGATGAAGACTATTCAAAATGGATGTAATTTCTACCCAAACAGGTTCCTGAAAAGGAGCCTGTTTTTTGTTTGTGCAAAGGTAAAACACTTAGAACCTTCGGCTACACTTAATAATTATAAGAATAACTGTATCGCCTCAAGCCAAGGTCTTGAGGCTACCAAGCTTCAAACACTCTCTAGAAAATAAATTTTCAAGAGAGTGTAATTCACATTGGTTACTACCGTTATTCTTATGATTATTGGTATCCGAGGCTCTTTGTGATTTACAGTAAAAAGTTGGGTGCATTAGGAACATGTTTATTGAAAATAGGCCCATTTGACGGACACATCCATGTTTTCATCGGCCTCGCAAATGAACCGGAGCTTGGACAGAGTATGTGCTCCTCACCGATTGAGTCAGGGGTTGAGCTTCAAAGGGACTCTACGAAATAAATTTCGAAGATTCCCTAATTCACATCAGTTGTGGTCGCTATTGTTACCACTATAGACTCCGAAATCACTTCGTATTTTTGATTACCAAATATGGTAATTTAGGAATCAGTTTTGTGAAATAAGTTTATTGGTGTATTCATATCCAAACTTCAACACTCTTGTAAATGGAGAAGTGCAGGGATAAATTATCTGCTTCTTATAGAGTTTTTAAAACATATTGAGCTTTCGGCTACACTTAATAATTATAAGAATAACTGTATCATTTTAAGAGGAGTTCTTAAGTTTAGAAAAATGATTTAGATTTGTATTAAGTTTTATTGCAAAAAGAGGGAGAATTCAATAAAATGAGAGGAGATGTTTTAAGGGGAAAAATAATGAAAAAAATAATCAAATTAGTTTGCGTCTTGTTTTTATTGATGATGGGAGTTATCGGTACAAAATTCACAGTGAACGCACAAGAATCTATTTTAAAAGTAGTTAAAGATGAAGGGTATGAGATTAGCTCTTCAGATACACCGAAAGCTTCACTAGTTGTGAGTATAGCGAATGGTGAAATACTATGGCAGGAAAATCCTGATAGGGCGGTAGATCCTGCTAGCTTAAGTAAATTAATGACGATTTTTATCGTTTATGATGCGATTAAAGAAGGGAAAATAAGCTTAAGTGATAAAGTAGTCCCAACCGCAACAGATGAAGCTATTTCTAAAATTACAGCCTTAAGTAATGTTCCGCTAACTGCTGGAGTCGAGTATCCAGTGGAGGAACTTGTAAAAATGGCACTCCTTCCTTCTTCTAACGCGGCTACGATTCTTTTGTCACATCTGGTGAATGATAATTCGGATGAATTTGTAGACTTAATGAATCAAAAGGCCAAAGAATTAGGAATGACAAATACTAAATTCGAAGGTGCTACTGGAGCGGTGGCGGAAGATTTCCAAGGTCATTATACGGTTAAAAGACATTCAATGAATCAACCCAACCAAACGACCGCTAGAGATTTAGCAAAAATGGTGATTGCTTTATATAAAGCACATCCTGAACTGACTCAGTATACGAGAAATAGCACACTTACGGTTATGAATGGAACACCGTATGCACAAACGATTAAAAACACCAATCACTCAGTTCAAGGGGATTTATTAGCGTATCCTGGTATCATTGGTTTGAAAACTGGAACCAGTGAGAGAGATGGATTTAACTATATAGGGATTTATCAAAAAGACGGAGTGGAACTATTAGATATCGTTTTAGGGGTAAGTGAGTGGACTAGTGCCGCTGGAGAGTATAATCGTCATAAAATCGGAAATGCTTTGTTGAGTTATGTCTTAAAGCAATATGAGGCACAAACTTTATTCAATCCTGGGATTCAAACCATTCAAGGCCAAAAAGTGAAATTAGATCATGCAGTGAAGGTTTTTACTGAAAAAGGAAAGACAGCAACCTATCAAATTGAAGGGAATCAGTTAAAAGTTGCGACACCTCAAGGAACAATCTATGAACAGGAATTAACTTATTCGATTGAAAAAGAGCCAGATGAAGCTGTTGAATCTACTTATGAAGAAACAACAACCGAAGCAAGTCAATGGATCCCTAAAATTATTTGGAATAAGACTGTGCACTTTATTAAGAAACTTCCACTTCTGTTTTGGGTGTTCTTTTTTGGGATTGTACTTGTGTTTTACGTCCTTAGAAAATTTTTGAAAAGAAGTTCCAAAAGAGATTGTCGTAGATAGAAAAATCAAATAAAATCAAGCATAGAACAGCATTGTTTATTTTCAGAAAATAAATAATGCTGTTTTATTTTATTCATATTTTCAATCATAAATTTTTAGATAGGAAAAATGATTGAGAAAAGATTATAATTCACAAACAAATTATGAGTTTTCATAGTTGGAAAATGATGTATTGTATGATAAAATCTGTGGTTAGGTAGTGGTGAAAAAAGGGATGTTATCAATAAATTTCACAATATAAAAACGATAGAGAAAAGAAAGAGGAAGGATATGTTTAGTTCAAAGAATGTTCAAATGAATGAGCGTAAGAAACGTTCAAAAGTAACTCGATACGCAATTAAAAAATTATCCGTAGGGACAGCTTCTGTTGCTGTTGCCTTAGGATTTATGTTCGTACAAGGTCAAACAACAGTATATGCTGATACTGTCGAAAGTACAGCGGTTGCAACACAAGAAGCTGCTAAAGAAAGTCCGAAAAAAGACTCGACTGAAGCAGAAAAGGCTGTAAAAGAAGCTACACAAAAAGTAGAACCGACTGCTGAGACGACAACAACAACTTCTCAACCAAAAGAGGAAAATGAGAAAACAACGAAAGAAACTTCTGAAAAAGAAGCAGCATTACCTGACAAAGCTGAAGAAACAACGGCTGCTGCTGAAGTAAAAGAAGAAACAACAGTAGCACCAGAAAATAAACCTCGTACGCGTTCAAAACGTGAAACACCAGCGACTTCAAGCGATAAAATTGGTGATGACGTTGTCGATGCTACGTCTGAGCCAAAAGTAGAAAAACCAGGTTTAACTCCACAAATCTTAGCGGACCAAGTTTTAAAACAAGTTTCGTGGTTGGATTTTGGGGATACAGCAAACTGGACTGGAACGACTAGAACAGCTGATGGTAAATTAGCACTTCAAGTCGGAGCAACCTATACAAAAGAAGTAATGCCAGGTTATAAAGTTAAATTAACAATTAAATCTTTAAGACCTTTCCAAGCAACAGAAATCTATCGAAAACGCTTGGAAAGTCAAGGAGCTACTGCTGAAGAAAAAGCTACCTATGACCCAAATGCCAAAAATGGATACATCAGTTCTACTGCCAATCCGAAAGGAAGAGCAGCATATAAAGCAGGTGAAGAAGCAAAAGTTATTGCTGAAGCACAAAATATGTGGACTGAGATTCGTAAAGAAGGAATTGATACTGGAAACAAGAAAACGGTTATCACTTCCGAATTTGATGGTGGGAATTTCGGTATTCAATTTGAGATTTCTGGGACATACAACGGTAAACCAGTAAAACCATCTATTGTAATGGCCGATGCAGAATCAGCAAACCCTGGGGAATTAGTAACGTTCACTACAAACGGAACAGGGTGGCAACATATTGGTGAATGGACTAAAAAAGGAGTTCCAAATACTCGTACTTACGTCCCACAAAATACAAAGGATACTTTTGATCCAGCTAAAAATTATAGCGGCAGAAAGCCTGTAAATGTGGATGGGGTAAATTTACCTGGTCAAAATGCACATCAAATCTTAAACGCTGAGGGCGTAGGGTCAAAAGGCAAAACGGTTGCCTGGAAGTACTTTGGAAGTCCTGATTTGAAAACCGGTGGTTTAGGAACAGGAGTGTTTGGTTCAAACTATTCTGCAGGTCCGTTTTCAGTACCCCTTGTAATGACTCGAGGAGCTTCAGAAGTTGGAATTTATGTCATGGCTGCAGGGAAACAAGCGGCGATGATTGGATTCTTACCTTTTGATGAAAGTGATGCTCCAGAATCATATGGTCTTGCGACACACGCTGTTAACCAAGTGAACGGAGTTACTGGAGCAAAAGTAAATCAACCATATTTAGGGGATACTCGTCCGGATATGGATGAAAATCTAGATCGTTCTGATTGGAAAGGCGACGATAAAGACGGTTCTGGAGACGAAGGCATTAATCAAATCTTGCCAGCAGAATTAAAAGGCAAAACGAATGAAATGATTTCGATTGAACGTACTCGTCCTGGAAACTATACGTTAACTGTTCAAGCACATACGGGTGGAAGTCCAGAAGCTTATCTTTACGGATGGATTGATTTCAACCGCAATGGTAAATTTGATGAAAATGAACGTTCTGAAAAAACAACGATTACTTCAGACGGAAATGCAGTTTTAACGTTTAATAACGGACCGATTTTAAATGATTTAGAATTGCATAAACTTGGAGTACGTGTTCGTATCTCTACTCATGCGCCAGATATTGAAAGTCCAACTGGTATGTCAATGTCCGGAGAAGTAGAAGACTTTGAAACACAAGTCATTTTCCCACCAAAAGGAAGTAAAAAAGAGACAGAAGGAGTTCAAGGAGTTACCCAAAAAGGAACCGTTGAATTCACTGCTCAAGGAAAACAAAGATATTCAAAAACAGAAGATGCTGTTATCGATGAAACCGTTGCTCCATATATCGTAGATGAAAATGGAAATAAAGTAACCGTTGATTCAGAAGGCTATTATGCAGTTCCTGGTGAAGGTAAATATAAAGTTACAGGTGCAGGGAAAGATGTTGTAGTTGAATTTGTGCCTGAAGCTGGATTTGTTGGAGTTGGTAAAGGGATTACGATTCGTCGTCATGACAATAATGGAGTCGATTCGGGCTGGAATACGAAAGATAATTCCGTTGCAACGATTAGCGACCAAGCGAATACAATGGATGGTCGCTACATTCCTAAGGTGATTGCACTTTCAGATGCTGCCACTTCAGAAGAGTTACAAGGCTTAGAACATGATAAAACATTGAAATTCACGAATGCAGCTGGTCCAGTTACTCCTTCTAGTGAAAATCCTATGCAAATTGTAGATCCAAAAACAGGAAACCCTATTGGAAATAGCGCTCCTGCAATGAAAGATGGACAAGTAGTTGGGAAATACGAAATTGAACCTACAACTGGGAAAGTGAAGTTTACTCCAAATAAAGATTTTAGAGGAACACCAGAACCAATTGTAGTTCAAGTAGTTGAAGCGAATACGGGTAGAGTCCTTGCTGGAGTAAAGTACATTCCAACGGTATTACCTGTTCAACCAATTGCTGAAGATAAGACAACAACAGGAAAACAAGGTCAAGTTCAATCTGAAACGATTACGTTTAAACAACAAGATGGAGCTGAACAAAAGGTTCCGATGGTGGTCAGTGATTCTAATCCAGTGAAGTTTATTGACCCGACAACGAAAGAACCAACAGACAAAACAGAATTACCAGCAATGAAAGATGGTAAGCAAGTGGGAACGTACAAATTAAATCCAGAAACAGGAGAAATTACGTTCACGCCAAATAAAGACTTTGTTGGGACTCCAGAAGGTGTCACTGTCCAAGCAAAAGATGCCAACGGTACTCCAGCTACAGCGAAGTACACACCAACCGTAACGGAAGTAACACCAAGAGGTGAAGATAAA
>NZ_JVBO01000030.1:0-101457 GCF_001073445.1 Granulicatella sp. 572.rep1_STHE
ATAATTGCATTATAGAAACGTTTTTCGCCAGAATGAAGAACGAGATGTTCTATGGTTTTGAAAAGGAATATTCTACCTTTAAGAAATTTCAAACGGCTGTGGAAGAATATATAGATTATTACAATAACAAAAGAATTCAAGAAAAAACAAAATGGATGTCCCCTGTTCAATACAGGGAAACATCCATGCGTTCAGCTTAATTTAATAATGTGTCCAGGATTCTGGGTACATATCAACTCTACTTCCTCATTTTTTAGATTAGGATTATCTCCCTTTCCCCTATTTCTTGTAGGGTCATATCCATGTTCTTCTTCAATCTCAGATATTTCAGATAGTCCTCTTCTTTCAGTTCTTCTGTCAGACCCCAAGTTTCCATCATTTTGACTTCTTCCCTCGTGATAAAGTCCTCTATCTCTTTTTCCTTTGATAGAAGATGATCCATCAATGTCCCTTGCAAATACATTATCTGATAATCCTCTTCTTTGTTCTCCTTGAGAAAGTTCAATCTCATCCTTCCCCATCTGTTGAGTTTCTTTAAATCTATTTCCTTGGGAATTGCCATATTGGGTATTAGGACTTCCATGCCTTCCTCCAATTCTTCCATCTTGTATGTCCCTCCCTGTCTCTCGAAGGAATTCTCCTTGACGATTGGTGTGTAAATCCCCTCCTCCATGAGGTATTCCTTGCCTGCCAATGTTAATTTCTCTTTCATCTTCCAAGCCTCCTTTAAAATTTATTTCACCGTTTATATCAGAACTTAATTTATTATAACGCTCCTTAAGCTCTTTTGTCTGCTCCAAATCTTTTCTTTCTTGAATTTTCTCTAAAATTTCTAATCTTTTTATTTCACTTCCCAAATCAAGTAAGATATTTTTACTTATATTAGCACTTATACTTAATACTTTGTCTATGTCCGAACTTGATATTTTAGACAGTAAAGATAAGTTTTCTTCTTTTAACTGATATGAGACCTCTATTCTCTCGCTTATAGAAATTTTTACGGATTCTTTTAACAAATTAAAAAGGTCTACCTTTTGAATGCTTTTTAAACTTTCATCAGATAGACTTTCTAAAATTTTATTGAATTTTCCTCTAACATTACTTTCTACTAAGGCATCAATTTTATCTTCTTGGCTTAATAGAAGCTTACTATCTTTTTCTTTAAACTTATCTATCAGGTCATCTAGTAAGTTTAAATGCTTTTTGCTATCATATTTCCATAACTTTACCTCAGAAATATTATGATTAATACTTACTGTTTGCCTTATGTCGAAGATATATTTTATCCTTCCACTATCTATATCTAAAAGTGGTATTCCTTTTTCGCCTCTTTTAACGCTTCTACCTATACTTTTCCAATAATCAAATTCTGCACAGGCTGTTGCTTTTGGATCCATATTGTATATAGATATTTGATGTATATATGGATACTTATAGTTATTGCCTGATACCTTTAAATATTCCTCATATTTTTTTATATCTTCCTTAAATTCTTCTTTTGCAAGATAGATTGATCTGCTTAAATCTACTATATCATATCTTGGCATTTTATCCCTCCTCATTATAGTGATAAAAATGAACTAAATTTTTATATATTTATTTATTAAACTTTACTTCTTTCTATTTTTTTAATTTCTGTAAGCAAAGGATAACTTTAAAATGTTATTTACACTATCTTTTTATTGCAATTAAAAAACGATTAGTTTGTTTACTTTTCTAATCGCTTTAACTGCCTTTATCCTATTGCTTCCAATCCAACATTGCTTTTTCTAACTTTGAAAAATTACAATTTGCTCTTCTTATAATTCCTGTTTTCTTTTGATTTTTGTATATTTTTTCTACCTTTATCAAGACCTTTGTTTTTATTTTTAAACAAAAAGCGTATTCTTTTTGAAATAAGTCTTTATATCTAATATCCTCAAGTTCGTTAAAATCAATTCTTTCATAACAATCAGTCGGTACAGGAATCATTTTCTTAATATCCAATATAGATAATATGTGCATTTTTTTCTATCAGAATAATATTTGTAGATATCTCCATCTATAGTAATACTATTATCGATCACTTCATAAATCAAAAAATGCTCATCAGAAACATTCTTCCATTTTTTATGTTTTTCCTTTGCAGAAGAAATTGGAATAAAATAATTATAATTTTCTATACCAACAATAATTCCAACAAATGGTTTTATACTGTTTCTATACGATGGGTTGTAATAAACTTCTGAATCTACTTTATTTAGATATTCAAGGTAATCAGAGTTTACAGTATAAAATCCATATTTTATAACTTCTACCATTATTTTCTCCTAAAAAAACAGAGAGGTTTAATCCTCTCTGCTTGCTTTAATGCTTCACCTTTGGGATATAGGTAGTGAGACACCTTCTTTAATGCTCCACCTTTAACGGTAGTGGGACACCATCTTTATCTGATAAGAGTATAACGTATATTTATAGTAATGTCAAATAAGCAAATTTCCTAATGCCTACTCTTTTATCACTTATATTATACCCTATTTCTTTCATAAATCATTCCTTTCTTCATTCCTATAATTATATTCAAGTTTTTATAATCAATTTACTTGTAATATTTACATATAGTATTTTTTATTTCTTCTTCAATTTCTTTTAAAAAATTCTCTTTATATTCCTTACCCTTTGCTATATCACTTAATCTCATTTCCCATTTTGCTGTTGTCTTTGGAGATTTAAACTCATCTATAACTATAGTCACTAGGTTTAATCCCTTTCTAGTTGATATTAGGTTTTTCTTTTCTCTTTTTATATAACCTTTGTATATCAAATTTTCTATTATTCCCGCTCTTGTAGCAGGAGTACCAAGTCCTTTTCTTTCAACTTCGACATCCTTAACTAATTCATCATTTCCAGCTATTTCCATAGCTTTTAAGAGTGTGTCTTCTGTGAGGATTTGTCAAGGTAGGATGTGGATTATTTCTTTTTGCTGGTACATTCATTCATAATCAGCGTATTCACGCTGTCCGTAAAAGTCCGCTTGGTATTCTGCGGAAAATGCACTCTTACCCGATAAGTGGTATTACCTATCTTTTTCTTGAAATGCTCTGTATTCACTTTCTTGCTTTCTTCCATGTTCTTCTCCCTTCACGCAAAAAGGACAGCTACAAACCATTGCTTGTAAACTGCCCTCTCGCTGTTATAATGACTGTTCATTTTTCTTCCTGCTGTGTATCTGACTGCGTTGATTTTGCTCGGCTTCTCGGGTCATTGCAAGCATTTTACGGTTATGCTCAATAACCTCTGTTGACGCAAGCTCCGTAACCACTCTTGCATAGTCGGGATTGCTCTCCTGCAATCGTTCTTCCAGCTTCGTCTTTTCCGCTGTCCATTTCTTCGGTGTAATCTTCTCATCAGAGGACAGCATTTTCTTTAATTTCGCACGATAACTGTCGTATTCTCTAAGCTCCGTTTCATGCTCCTTATCATATTTACGCTTGGCAAATCCTTTCAGCGAATTACTTGTCTTATGATACACGATATAAGGCTCATACTCGCTGTATGCCACAAGCAACTGCTCCAGTCTTGCTATCTGCTCTGCAATCTGCTGTCGCTCCGCTGACAGCTTCTCATAGGCTGGCTCTCGCTGTTCCTTAAACTCCTGCAACTGCTCAAAGCTCTCAATCTGATTTACCACAACAAAACGCTCCATTCTCTCCTGCTCCTGCAATGCCTGTCTTTGAGAAATCTTCCTCAAATATTTGCTCTTGATTACTGGCAATTCCAGTCTGCCCTTTTTGCCGACAACTGCCCTAATCATATCAAGGACTTCATTTGCAGTATTGCGTACTGCTTCAACTGGCTTGGAATTAACAAGCTTCTGCAACTGTTCCTCTGCTTTTGCCACAAGCATTTTTGCAGTAAGAATAGCCTTATTCTGCTCCATTATCCTGCGGTTGACATTCCCTCTCTCTGTCTGTATTCCTGCCCTTTCCAGCGCACTGGCTTTCTCTCCCAAATGTATCTGTGGTATGGTATCAAGCCCCTGCTCCGCAAATGACCTATGCTCCCAAAAATTCTCCCTTAATCCGTTTTTATCATTGACCGCATTTATGGTGTCAGCTAAATCCTTGCGCCACTTCCTGGCATTCTCCCTGCTGTTCCATCCAGTCACATCCTGCGTGGTGCATTTATATTGCCCATTCTTTTTTCTTATCTTGTTTCCGTCTGCGTCCAGTGCATAAATCTTCTTCTGCTTATCTCCCCATGAACCATCTTCCAAAATCGGGCGCATGGTAAGCATAATATGACAGTGAAGATTGCGCTGGTGCGTATTCGGGTTTTCGGAGTCATGGATGGCAAACTGCGCACACATTCCATCATCCACAAAATTCCTTTTCACATAATCCCTCATTACCTCTATGGCAAGCTCATAACTCCACTCATTCGGCAGATTGATTTTATATGACCTCGCCAGCTGTGCTTTGGCAGATTTACTCTCCCTCATTTCAACGGAGTTCCATAGCACCGATGGGTCTGAATATTCTGCTGGTGCATTGACCGGAAGCATGACCTCATTATGCACCAAATCCTCGGTATACTTCGGGTAATAGGTTGTTCCGTCATATTCAGAGTACATGGTGGTACGGCTGATATATGCAGACTTGTCAACTGCGGATGAACCACCTCTGCACTTTGCACCTCTTCCGATAATGGCAACTCGGGTACTTAGGTTTTTAACTGCCATAGCCACACCTCACTCTCCTGCATAGGCTGTGGCAGACCGATACTGTGGATTGTGCGGTATCGGTTGACTTTGTGGGCAGTGCAGCTCCGCTCTTTGGAGCTTCACTGAACGCAAAGTATGCAAATGGGTAGGTGCGCCCTCTGCACCGAAGGGAAAACGCAGTGTTCCCTTTTGACTGCCTTCGGCAGGCAACAGCTGTCTGCAAGACCCCTCGGAGAGCGCACATACCATCGCAGATGGTATATCTGTGCGCAACGAGAAAATCTCGTTGACTGGTCTTAGGCATTTTCACTTTTGCCAGTACCTTCATCCCCTGCCACCTCACTTTCAGCTTTTACAACTGCATTCTCACGCTTGTCAGCACTTTCCTTTTTCACGATTTCAATAATGCGCTGGCACTGCTCCGACTTCATCCCCGAAGCAATAATTCTGTTCAGCTCCTGCTCATCAAACTGATAACACTCTGGGAAATATTTGTGAACAATGCCACCCATCATGTACTTGTGCTGATTTTCCTCTTTTCGCTTCTGCTGACTTGCCTTTCTCTTGGCTTCTGCCAGTCTTGCCTTAGCCTGCTCCACAATCTTCTCTGCTTTTAAAACCTCTGCTGATTTTTCATTGTTCTGTAACATATTTTCAATCTCCTTTTCCTTGATTTTGTATAATAAAAAAGGTGGTCATGGTTTTAATTTCCATGCCACCTTTGGGTGTTCGATATTTAAATAAACTGCTTTATGGAACTGAAAATTTAACCCTACATAAGCGGGAATCTTTTAGCATTACACTCTCCATTCCATCAGCACACAATCTTCCTTTTTCCCCTCGTGTAGCTCATGTTCGGGAAGTTCCTTAATAATTTTAAATCCTGCCTTCTGATATGCTCGTACTGCTCGTAGATTATTTTTTCGTGGGTCAAGAATCACCGCATCGGCATCCATTTCCGTTCGTAGATATTGGCATACTACTCTGCAATATTCTGCACCGATTCCCATATTCCAATATTCCGGCTCACCGATAAATTGGTCCATCGCATAAATCTTTTCTTCCGTCTCATGGTAATTATATTCGTCGAAAAGTTCCCCCTGAATTCTATATATTTGTGCGTAACCGATAGGAATTGTATCATATTCAATGATGACTCGATAAATCTCATCCGCCCATTGCTCTGTATAATGCTCACGAATCGTTTTCTGTGTATGTTTTTTATCTCTACCGTCGTAGAATTCAAGAACACGGTCATCTGTCAGCCATTTTAGCATTAGAACTAAATCATCCTCATTCATCGGGCGAAAGGAAACTCGCTTTTTTTCCAACATAATTCACCTCTTCCATAATATAATTTCACATCATCTTTTCCTGCTAAAATATAAACATCTCTGCTTGTGTTTGTAGCAATTCAGAAACACCCTTAATCAACATTTCCCTATCTTTTCTTTCATAACCATAAATAATTTGGTCTATCGACCAATATACATCATTAAGCTCTGCTTTTCTTTCTGCTACTTCCGGCGCCTTATGCTGATAGTATTTTAATACCTTCCTGCCAAATTCTTTCCCGAAATCATCTGTACTACAATCCAGCAAGCACAAAAAATCATTATCCGGGTCACCTACATTAAAATCGCCAAAATCAATAACTCCAAACAGTCTATTATTTCTAAAAATCATGTTATTTGCACTGAAATCATTATGTACCAAACAAGGGGTATATTTAAATAAAACAGCATTGTTTAATATGTTTTCATATATTGTTTCGATATGTTCCAACATCTCATCAGTTAACAGCTGCTCCTTTTCCAGAATACTTATAAGTAATTTTTTATCTTGCAAAAACTTATCTTTCTTATTCACCAGAGCATCTGAAAACAAACTGACAGAACAATCAATCTCTATGGAATGTAACTCTTTCAAAAACGTCGCTTCATCATATGCAAGGGCATCCTTTTCCTTTTCACTCAACTTATGATACTGCTCATAAGTAATACGTTCCCCTTTAATATATTTCATAATATTAAATCGGTCACTTTGATACACTACCGCAGGGATTTGATAAGATAGCTTACAGTTTTCTAAAAAACGATACAATTCAAACTCTCGTTTCTGAGAAATTCTAACAGAATCTCGTTTAGGAACTTTCACAACATATTGTTCATTACACAAAAAAGTATCACTATCATCGCCGGACGATAAATAACGGAGTTCATTTATTTTTATCTGTTTATTTAAGTGCTCATATATCTCAGCGTCCAAGTTAACCATTTTAGTCTCCTTTACACATACCTTCAGTAGAGAGAATTATATCATTGAACATACATTTTTTCAACGATTTACCTTTGCATATTATACTGTGCCATTTGCCTTCTTTTTTGTTCTCTGTATTTATCATCCAGTTTTCTCGGCTTACGATAACTAACGCATGATTTAGGCATGGAATAGGTCTTATCAATATCTGTTTCGCCTACCAGCTTATAAACCTCTGGGAATGCGATAACTAATGCGTCAAGTTTTCTCATAACTGCCTTATCTCGGGTATAAACAACTGCTGTCTGCTCCCCTGCATTAAAATTGATGACCGTTTCCTGCTCATACTTGGATAAACTGCCCATTAAACCACTCCTTTCTCTCTGACTCGTATTTTGGGCGACTCTAGACTCGTACTTTTGACGGGCAAATAATAAAGCCTGCCGTAGGCAGGCGGATAGGATAGGATAAGATAGAGATGGTATATCTCTTTTTTATCTTTTTATTTTATTCTTTTCTTTGGTTCTTTCTTTTCTGCTTTTCTTTTTCTCTTTTTTCTCTAGGAAGAGGAAGAGAAGGAAGGGGAAGGGAAGGTTGCACTGCCGAGACCATCAAAAAAGACATCCGCAACAAACATATTCACTGTCCGTTTTGAATGCCTTTTTATTCTGATTTTGCTCGTTAAATATCGTAGCAAAACCATTCCTTATTATTCACTTGATAATTTCCTCGTCTGCCATTTTCACAATCGCAAATTCACGATAATTATTGCCCTACTGCCTTTGCTTTCTCCGCTTCTATTTCTGCCCACGCTTTCCTCGCTTCTTCTCTTTTTCGTGCCATATATTTGCGGTTGCTTGCTCGCTTTTTCTCCAGTTTTTCCTGCCTTTTAGCTTCTGCCAGCTTCTCTTCTTCCGTCAGCTCCACAACCACTTCGGGAACTACAAATCTGCCGATATAATTCAAATAAATATCTACATCCTGCGTTCTGTTTGCACCACTTCCAACTGCCTTATAAACCATAATTTTATCAACAAATTCGTTCAATATGGCTGGTGTCAGTTCCTCGAATGTCGTATGCTTTTTTACAAGCTCCATGAACACATCCACATCCGTTTTCTTTGCACTCATGCCCTCTAATTCAGCATTATCTCTGTCAATATCCGCTTCTAATGCTTCAAGCTCCAACTCGTAATCACTAAGCATTGCATTGAAGCGTTTATCGTTCAATTTACCGCTGATATTGTCCTCATACAGCTTCCTTATCAGACGATTGATTTCACTCACTCGTTTCTGCTTTTTGGCAAGCCTTTTCTCCAGTCTGACTGATAACTCTCCCTGCTGTTCTTCGGAAATACTACATACCTTTTCCCTAAACTCTGCTTCATTCTCCACTGCATAATCACAAGTTCTTTTTATGGTTTCCAACACAAGCGTTTTCAATGCCTTTGTAGAAATGCTATGGCTGGAACACACTTTCTCATACATCTGTTTTCCCAACGCATTATTAGAACAAGAGTATCTGTCCTCGGGAGCATGATATACCATTTCCCCTGCCTTAAAATAGTTTTTCTTCCATACCCCTTTTGAGTGTCTGTGATTATACATTTTTGCTCCACAATCAGCACAAAACACCTTGCCGGTAAGAGGATTGCTTTCCTCAAATACTCCTATTCTTCTCGGTGTATCTAACAATTTCTGCACTGTTTCCCATGTATGTTTATCAATAATTGGCTCTTGGGTATTTTCAAAGATTACCCACTCGGATGAGTCCACTTTAGTAGGTCGCTTATCCTTGTATGACTCCTTTTTTGTTCTGAAATTGACAGTACACCCGATGTATTCCATTCTCGTCAAAATGGTCTTAACTGTACCGCCTCTCCACGCATAGGGATGTTCCATGTCGAAAGATTTTACATTAGCTCCCCTGCCACGCATACCCAAATAATACTCAGGTCTTTCCACCTTGTCCTCTGCCAGTTCCCTTGCAATCTGGTAAGGTCCTTTTCCATTCAGACACATATTAAATATTCTGCGGACAACTTCGGCTGCTTCTTCGTCAATCTCCCACTTATCGGGATTGTCAGCACTCTTTTTATAACCATAGCAACAACGATTGTTTGTGTGTGCCTTGCCACTCATTCCTCTCGTCTTTAATACCGCTGTTATCTTTCGACTGGTATCACGCACATACCACTCGTTCATAATGTTCAAGAATGGAGCAAATTCTGCACTCTCTCTACGTTCGCTGTCAACACCATTGGAGATTGCTATAAAATGTACTCCCTTTTCCCGAAACATGACTTCTGTGTAAAATCCTACTTGCAAATAATCTCTACCGATACGGCTCATGTCCTTTACAATGACAGTTCCTACCTTGCCAGCTTCAATATCCGCAAGCATTCTCTTCCAGTCGGGTCTGTCAAAATTAGTGCCAGTCCATCCATCATCTGTGTAATGCTCGATATTCTCATATCCATGCTGTTCCGCATACTGTGTCAGCATACGCTTCTGATTGACGATACTGTTTGACTCTCCCTGCACTTCATCATCCTTTGAAAGTCGCTCATATAAAGCTGTGATTTTAAATCTCTTATCCTTGATTTTCATTGCTATCCTGCTCCTTTGCATTTTGAATATTTCCACTGCCTACTCTCAAAGTGTATTACATCAGTGAAGTGTTTAGGTGGTTTTGTATATTTCTCTTTTATATCTTTATTTTCAATATATAAAAAATCTCCTATTTTTACATCGGGAAGTTGTATATCTTCTTTCTTCTTTGATTTATATTCTTCTAAATATTTTGTAAACCCTTCTTCTGCAATTATTTTATAAGTGTTTATAAATTCAAACCCGTCAAATTCAGCCACTATCTTTGTTGTATTTTCTACAAGTGGGTATCCAAAACTTGCATAGAGTTTATTTGTTATAAGTCTATATACTTTGGTTTCACTTTCCGGGAGATTTGAAATATCCTTATTTAATGAACTTATCGTTGGAATTATTGCATGATGATCTGTAACTTTTTCAGAATTAAAAACTACCTTAATTCTTTCTGTGTCAAAATCATTTTTTCCTATAATATTATTTACAGTGCTTTCTATCATGTCTACTGTCAAATATCTTGAATCTGTTCGTGGATAGGTAATATACTTCTTTTCATACAGGCTTTGGGCATAATCTAGGGTTTGTTTTGCACTGTATCCAAAATACTTATTACATTCTCTTTGAAGTGTTGTTAGGTCAAAGGGCAGATTAGGCTTTGTAATCTTTTCTTTTTTAATTACATCGGTTATTTCAATTTTTTCTCCGATTAAATTTTTAAGCTGCTCTGCCACTATCTTGTCATCAATTCTATCTGTCGACAGTGTAAATCCATTCATGGAAATCTCCACTGTATAATATTTTTCTTTTTTAAAACTATTTATCTCATCATCTCTATTCACAATCATTGATAAAGTTGGTGTTTGTACTCTGCCTACACTATAATTTTCATTATATAGACAGGAGTAAAGTCTACTTATGTTCATTCCAACAAGCCAATCAGCTATGGCACGAGCCTTAGCTGAATCAAAAAGATTATCATAATTACTTCCATCTTTTAAGTTGCTAAATCCTTCTTTTATGGAAGAGTCTTCCATTGAGGAAATCCAAAGACGTTTCATTTTCTTCTTACAATTTGCCATCATATATACAAGTCTAAAGATAGCTTCTCCTTCTCTACCAGCATCACAAGCATTAATAATGGTGTCAACTTCATTACTATTCATTAGTCTTTTAAGAATATTAAACTGTTTTTTAGTTGTCTTCGTTACCTCATACTTGTATTCTTTTGGGATAATAGGTAAATCTTCAATTCTCCACTTCTTATATCTTTCATCATACACATCAGGATTTGCCATTTGTACTAAATGCCCAACACACCATGAAACAATGTATCCATTCCCCTCATAATATCCATTATTTCTATTTTTTGCTCCTATAACTTTTGCTATTGATGCTGCAACACTTGGTTTTTCTGCGATTACTAATTTCATTTTTCCTCCTTTAGTTTTTTAATAAAAAAATGAGAGATTAAATTTTCAATCCCTCATCTTTTTATAGCTCTACTGATTTTTTATTTTTTCTATAATATTTATTCCATTATCTATTACATCTTCAAACTTTATGTCTCTAGCATAAAGATTTTTCTTCGAATAAGAATTCCATCTTTCTAAAAAAGCTTGATCTGTTTTTAACATTCTCATTAAACTTATGATTTTATCTATATCCAATTCCGTTTTTCTATAATCAAAAGTTCTAATACATGCTTCTTTTAATATCTTGGTATCAACCTCTTTATCTTTTAATTTATAAATTATATAAAGATCATAGTAATCCTTACTTCTACTATTTAAAAACCCCCTAGAGTATATTGTTTGAATTTTTTCTGCCACAATTGTTTCAATAGGATAGGCTTTTATTAAAATATCTTCTTGCCCAAAAGCACTTATATATTTATAATCTATAGGATGTGGTGTGATAACATCACCTGTTGCAATATCAAGAGGTACAATTTGTCTTATATTCTCCATCCTACAAAGTATACTTACACGAAACCCTCCATACTGGTCATCTTCCTTGATTGTACTTATTCCTTGTACTTTATAGGATATATCATCTGAATGACTTGCTTCTAGTAATTCTTGTATTGTTTTTAATACATTTTCTTCTGATAAATGCATATTTCTTAAAAGAAGATCTATATCTACTGTGCTTCTTGAATCTATCCCTACTACATTAGATAAAAGAAAACCTCCTTTAAAAATAAATTTTTCATGATACTTACTCTGTGCTAATTTTTTTAATATGCTTTCCAAAAAATAATATAACATTACTGAATTAAATGGGAGTCCTGATTCTTTGCTTATATTATGACAAATGGCGGTTAACTTTGCTTTATTCATATACCACCTCCATAACTTCCCTTACTTTATCTTCTATTCCCATTTTTCTTGCTATTTCATATAGAGAATGTATATCCTTATCCTTATATTTAAAATAAGAACGAATGAGTTTTACATAAACTTCAGTATCCATTTTTTCTTTGTTGGAAATAAAATCACAAAGTATTCTTTCGTAGGAGTAAACATTCACAATGTTTCCAAACATTGTCTTTTTCTGTATAATTCCTAGATTATAAATAGATTTTTTTACATAATTGATATTAAGCGTATTTTGTTTCTCATTAAATTTATATCCATTGTATACTGTAACATCTATTCTCCATGGAATTTTGTCCGTTACCCCAAGTAGAAATAAAGCTGTCTCATAGGAAAATATCGCCTTTCTATACTGATATTGGAAAAAATAGTACTCATCGAAATCACCATCTTCAATAATATATATTCCTTTTTGAACTCTAAACAATTTTCCTTCTTTTGCTAGTCTACTTAAATATACTGTAGGTATGTTATTTTCTCTGCAATAAGCAGATGTTATAATGCCACCTGATTTTTTTAGATGTATTTCAATTTGCTTTCTATAATTCATTATATTCATCTCCTTGTTGTATTTACACTTATATTATATACTTTTGTGAGTGTGTATGCAACAAAGCTTTAAATTCCTATCCCAATTTATTTCAAAATTTATCAAGAAATTTCATATCATCGAATTCTTAATTATACAATCAATCATTTCTACTTAGCTTCCCTTTTATATATTAAGTTTGGGTGTTGTTTTGTTCGTCGTTTTTTTATTAAAGTTCTAGAATTCTAATTGTACTTTTCTATCGTATGTTTATAAATTTACACGATAATTGAGTTTATTGTTGTTCTTAATCTAACGCTTAAATCATTGAGAAGATTAAAATTCATCTTCATCTGGAATAATTTCTGTATCTTCCTTATCTTCAAGATCATAATCCTCCCCTTCAGATTCATAATCATCTTCTAGTTCATTATAATCTTGCTCATCTTCAAAACTTGCTTCTTCATTTTTTTTATAGATTTTGAAGTAATATCCTGCACCCATTACACCAACAATAATTAAACCCATAAATAAATAAAGTCCTATCCCTGATTTCTTTTCTTCTTTCTCCTCTTTCTTCGGTTTTTCCTCCACCGGTTCTTCTTTTTTCACTACTTCTTCTTTTGGCTTTACTTCACTTTCTCCTTCAATCATATTTAGTAGATCTTGTTCTCCAACTTCTGTTAGTAATTGTACATTTTCTTGATTTTCCGAATGATCTACAATGAGGTGCATAGTTTTTCCACTCTTTGTTTGAAAGGTTAAAAATTGTCTAACATCTATTGGATTTTCCTTTTTTTCATCTCTTGATGTTTGATCTTCTACTTTCGGTGTAATATCCTGTCCATTTTTATCTACATTTTCTATAACTGTTCCTCTTGCCTTATTTTCTTTTGTAGCTAATGGATTAATTGCTTTAGTATTGCCACCTTTAACAAGTTTAGATGGCTTTTCTTTTTTATCTACTTGCTCATTTTTTATGTTATTTTCTTGTATTTTCGGCACTTCCTGATAAGGAATTTTCTGACTCTCATTAGATGGTTCATATACATCTTCATCAAATAAGCTTTCTAATTCTTTACTTTTTTCTGGCAAATAAATATCATTTGACTGATTTTTTATTTCATTTTCATTGCTCTTAGCTATGGATATGCTTGGCATACTGAATAGTAAAAGGAGTAGCACTAAGGCTACCCCTAATCTTTTTTTCTTCATAATTCTCTCCTTTTCTTACTTTATATTCTTGAAGACATAAACTGCCTTTCTGCTATTATCCCATTCTATACTTTGATCTTTTTCATCTCTTATATCCCCACAGCTTGCATTAAAAGCTTTAGCTATATTGGAAATAGATGCGTGAATTCTTCCATTTATAATTACAGGTTTAGTGTCAGAATGATAAATGTTTCCTTGACTATCTTTCATAACACCAGTATCTATATTTAATCTTAAAGTTTTTTTAGGTAAGGCTGTATTTTCTTTATTTGAAAAGATAGCCTCTCTCTTACTATCATCATATTCTACATTAAACCCAAGAGTATAGGCTGCATATCTAACAGGTAGCATAATGCGATTATCCTTGATATATGCTTTTACATCCATATACACAGTGGTTTTCTTTCCATCTTTTATAATGTTATAAAAGTTTTTGTCTACTTGGAAAACTGCAAATTCTTTTTCATCTTTAACTTGTTTTTTGTCTTGTTGTTCCTCTTGCTTTTTCATCTTGTTAAGATCAAATTGATTTAGGATATTCTTATCATCAGCTTTCAAAAGTTCGTCCCACTTCTTATCTTGAGATTTCTTATCTTCTTTCTTCTCTTTGTTTTCTTTTTGGAGTTTTAGAAGTTCATCTAATTTCTTAGATAGGTCTTGGTTTAGATTTTTATCTTTTTCATCTTTAGCTTGTTTCTCAAGTTCTTTTTTAGCTTTTTTATTTGCTTCCTCGATTAACTTCTTTGCTTCTTCAATTTTCTTATCTAATTCTTCTTTTAGCTTTTTAATTTCTTCTTCAGAAGCTTTTTGTTTTTCTTCTAGTTCTTTAATCTTCTCTTCTAATTCTTTTTTTGTATTTTCAGAAGATTCTTTTAAACTATCAATAGTCTTTTGAAGCTCTTCAATTCTCTTACAACATTCCGACTTAGAATTTTCTGTTTCTTTCTTTTTATCCTCTAAGTTTTTTATCTTAGTATCTTTTTCATCAAGAGCTTTTTCTAAGTCCTTAATTCTATTGTCTTTATCCTCAATTTCCTTAGTCTTCTTTTCAAGTTCCTCTTCTAAAGACTCAAGCTTTTCTTGCATTTCTTTGATTTTATTTTCGTTTTTATCGGTCTTTTCTTTCTCAGCTTCTAACTCCCATTTTGTAGATGAATAATCTTCTTTTAGTTTTGCATTTTCATCTTGTAATCTTTTTAGTTCATCTTTAAGCTGAGTAATTTCTGCTATTAGTTCATCATTGTTAGAATTTTTAAGATCCTCAATTTCTTTATTCAATTGAGCAATCTTATTGTCTTTATCTCTAATCTCTTCTTCTAACTTAGCCTTTTCTTGTTTTAGTTTCTCTCCATTATCTTTGCATGATTCTAACTTTTCCTTTAATTCATCTATCTTTGATTGGTCTTCTTGTTTCTTATCATTTAAGCCTTTGATCTGATTTTCTAACTCCTTAATGTTTTTAGTTAAATCATCAATCTTGTTGTCTTTTTCATCAATATCTTGTCCTGTTAAATCTGTTTGAGTATCAATGGAATATTTATTTGGGTTGTATATAGTCATCTTTCCTTGATACATATCATTGTTATAATCAAATTCAAGTTCTACACTATCTACATTCTTATCAAAGACAAACTCTCCATTTTCAAACCTTAATCCATTAGGAATAGATTTGAATCCTTGATTTCCGTTGAAACCAAAATGATTTTCGTAAAATGGATTTTGTTTTGGTCTATACTCAACTTCTTGATTATGGAATACTCCCTTACTGTTAATATTTGGATTGCCTAAAATTTTTATAGTGTGCAATTTATTTCTTGAAAAAGCATACTGTTCAATTGTCTTCACAGACTTCGGTATAGTTATTTCTTGAAGGTTATTTCTTTCAAAAGCATTATGTTCAATATTTACCAAAGTATCAGGTAAAGTCACTTCTCTAAGTCCACAATTGAAAAATGCTAAACCACCAAGATAAGTTAGACTATTTGATAGTTTTACTTCATCTATACTTGCTTCGTAAAAGGCAGCATAACCTAAATGCTTAACAGAATCAGGAATAATTACTTTATCCCAATGTTTGCCACGTCCAAATTCTCTTTTAAATCTAAGTTCATCGTTTGAATGACTTAAAGAATAATTTCCATTTATAGATTTTGTTCCTTCAGGAAATACTAGAACATTTGTCTTTTCTTTCTTTTCTAAGCCCTTATCACTAAAGGCAATTATATTTCCCTCAGAGGAATACATAAAATCATCTTCCGTCCACTCTACCTTATAATCTGTACTTGCATATACAGGACTTACAGCCACTATATTCACTAGACTTACAAGTAGCATTATCACAGCTAAAATTCCACTTGTTATTTTTTTCATAAATTTTCCTCACTTTCATTTGTATCTTTTCTTTTAAGTTCTTGTCTTTCTCTATTTTCTTCTTCCTTATTTTTTCTAACAATAAATAAAAATTCATCAAGAGATATTTTTTGACTTCGAAATTCCTTGATGACCTCTAAATTTTCTATTTCTTCTTGTTCCTCTACTAATAACTGAAGTTCTATTTCAATTTCTTCTTTTTTCTTTCTTAAATTCTTCTGTTTTTCTATGTTTCTGATTAATTTTTTATTCATAGATTTTTACTCCTTCCCCCTTATTTTGGTCTACCAAAGGAATAAAAGTGATTTTTCCAATATCTTGAGTTTATACTGGTATATTGGATAGGATCTCCTGCATGGAGCATCATTCCATTTCCGGCATATATCCCTACGTGAGAAATTGGCGTACCGGAATTATATGTGCCTTTAAAGAAAATAATATCCCCAGGTTTTGCCTCGCTTGGAGATATTGGATTACAATAGTTTTTATAAATAAGCCAAGCTGTAGTTCTTGGCATTCTCTTTACACCAGACTTTGTAAATGACCAACATACAAAACCTGAACAGTCAAAGTTAGATGGTCCACTTGCTCCAAACACATATCTTTTACCTATATGTTTTTCTGCTTCATTAAATAAGGCTTTGGCAGTTTCAGAATCAAAAGCAAGACCGGGATTTCCAAAGTTTGGATTGTCTATAATCTCTCCCAAGTTCCCATAGCTTGATCCAAAATATCCACTCATATTTCCCTGACTATCAAGTAATGCTAAATAATGAGCCATATTTGTTTCATAGTTTGCAAATTCTTCTCTTGCTATTTCATCAATACTTTTCTTTTTTATAGTTAATGTTAGAATTCTATAGGTGTATGGATTTCCTTCACTGTCATATTTTGTAATAGACTTTGAAGTATATTTTTTCTCATACATTTGATTAAATAGCTTTTTTAATTCCTTTTGTATCTCTTCAGCTGACTTAATCTCTCCATATCTTGCTGTTAAATAGCTAAAAAGCTCGTGTAGGTCATGACCAACAGAATCTCCTTTTATATGATATTCATCATAATTTGGATAATTTTCTTTAATACTATCTATTTCATCTTGTAAGGCATATTCATAACTTGTAAATTCATTGTTAATATCCATTAAAACTTCTTCTTTTGATAGATAGCTTGTAGCTATAACATTACTTGTTAATCCTGAAGTAAGACTGCCAACATTGCTAATTCCTTGAAATAGCATAAAAAAAAGTCCTAAAATACAAAGGGCAATTAAAATTTGCTTATATCCTTTGTTTTTTAAAGCTTCCAATGTTTTCTTTCCAATATTAGCGAAAGATTTCTTTACTCTATTTACTAAACCTTCCCCGTGTTTCTTCCTAAAATCTCTCTGAAACTTCTTTTTCATAAAAAATCGATTCAGTTTATTAGAGTTTTGATAAGCTTTAGTCTTCTTCAATTCTTCAAAATTTCTTTGAAATAGAAGTTTACTTTCTTTCTTATAAATTTTTCCTTCTAAAGATTTTATTTTTCTTTGAGTTTTTAAAGGTTTTTTTCTTCTAAAATGGCTAATTTCTCTACCTACAACTTCGGTAGTTCTACTAAGCTTATAAGCAGCGTTAACACCTGCATTATCATCTTTCCCACTATATAGATAGTTTGCCGTCATAGCACTCGCAAAAGTAATAGGTTTTTCTAAACCCGCTTTTTTTGACTTTTTCTTATACTTAATTAACTCTTTTTCTTTTTTATTCTTTTTCTCATATAGTTTTGATATTTTATCTTCCTTTTTATAAAACTTATCTTTTTCACTTTTGTTATCTTTTTTAGAATGGAATTTAGTTTTATTTTTTGTATCTACCTTATTTTCTTCAGATACATTTTTAGAATCCTGTACTTCTTTTTTTGTCCTGGTGTATTCTTTCTTTGGATCAAAGTTGCTTTTCTTTATAGTATTATCAAAAGCGTCTTTTATTTGTCTTTTCTTTCCCTTGTTTTTATTAGAAATTCCACTATGATTTAAATCAAGTTCATCTACTTCAAGATTCTCATTTTTTATTACGTTTTTTTCCTGTTTGAAGATTTCTTTTTTCGTGCCTATTTTTTCTTGATTCTTTTTATTTATATTATATTTATCTTTATTTTTTTCAGATTCACTTTTGAATCCTTCAGATAGGCTATCCTGTCTAAATTTCCCACTAGAAACCTTACCCATTAGCATATCTTTTTCTTCTAAATTTCTAACTTTGCCTTTGAAATATTTGCTATTTTGTTTTTTATTAGTATTCAGGTCTTGAATTATTTTTTTATCTTCTTCATTTGCCTTATATGATAGATATTTTCTTCTAAACTTCCCATTTAAAGATTTTAATTCTACTTTTTCCCCTTTATCCTTAAACTGACTTTGAGATTGATAAAGTTTTTTAAAGGTGTTTTTTTGAAAGCTTTCTTTCCCTTTCTCACCAAGAATAGAATAACCATCCCAATTTTTTCTTTGCACATCAGAAGATGGTAAATACTTATAGTCATCTCTTGTGTCCCTATATGATACATTGCTATCACTAAAGTTCATGTCATAGCGATCTATGACACCATCATTATCTGAGTCCTGCGATAAGGGATCATATGTTGAACTTACCTCTATATTAAAATCCTTATCTTCTTCTTTTCTAAATCTCCTTATTTTTTTCTCTTGCACTCCATTAAAACTTTCACTCTCAACGTTTTTCTTCCATTTTAAATTACTATTCCCCTTGTAATTTTTTTGGGGAGAAGTGCTACTTTTTAAATTAGAGCTAGTTGAATTTGGTCTATCATTAAAATCTTCTTTAAAGTTACTTAGCCTGTATTCTGTTTCTTGCCCGTAATATTCACCATATCTACTTTCCTCATTTTCTTCCATTTTTCTATGCTGCTGTTGCGAATATTCTGGCTGATATTCATTATGATAGGAGGCTTCTGCAAATTTTTCCTCATGGTTTTTTCTTTGTCTTCTTCCTCTATTTGACTTATCTTTTTCGTTGAGTAAATCCTGACTATTTTCTTGCAAATGAGATGAATAATACTTAGAGTTTTCATCATTATTGTCTATGTTATTCCTGCTTTTTACTTTATTAATTTCTTTTTTTGAAAAATCTGATTTTCTCTCTGTACTACTGAATTTTTCATTGCTTTCTTCTTTCTTTTCTGATATAAGTTTGGTCTTTGGTACATCTCTTGGGTTTACTTTCCCTTTCTTTTTCATATATACCTCCTATTTCATATTTTTCTCTATCCTTTCTTTAGCTATTTGACAGTAGTCTTTGTTTATGTCAATTCCAATATATTCTCTGTCCATCCTAATAGCTACCATTCCAACAGTTCCTGAACCCATAAAGGGATCAAGAATTAAGCCTTTTTTAGGACATCCTGCTTTTATACAAAGTTCTACCAGTTTTGGTGGAAATACCGCATAGTGTTTTCCTTTAAACGCACTGGTGTTAATAGTCCAAATATCTCTATTGTTTCTAAACTTAGGGACATTATCTCCTATATATTCTCCATACTCTCTTGCTTCATTTATGCTCTGTCTTTTAGCTCCTGTGCCTTCTTGTAAATACTTATTATCTTTTCCTCTTGCCCTCATATATCTTTTCTTGCTTATTTCTTTTATTGGTTCTTTCATAGCGTCAAAGTTATAGAAATACTTTCTTGCTTTTGATAGTAGGAAGATATGTTCATAAGACCTTGATGGTCTATCCCTACAAGACTCAGGCATGGCATTTTCCTTATGCCAAATAATATCGCTTCTTAAATACCAACCATCCTCTCTTAATTTTAAAGCTAGTTGCCAAGGTATCCCCATTAAGTCTTTTGCCTTGTAGCCACTGAGTTTTTCTGTAATAGACTCTTTTTGACCACTTCTTCCTTCTATGTTTTTAGGATCTTTATATTTTTTTTTGCTTCTTGTACCTGCATAAGAATCTCCAATAACTACCCAAAGTGTTCCTTCTTTTTTTAATACTCTTTTTACTTCTCTAAAGACTTTAATTAATTTATTTAAATATTCCTCCGGACTTTCTTCTCTTCCAATTTGTCCTTCTGCTTTATAATCTCTAAGTCCATAATATGGAGGAGATGTAATACAGCAATCAAATATTTTATCTGGAAATTCCTTTAGAGCAGAAATTGCATCTAAATTAATAATATAGTTAGTTTTTAACTTCTCTCTGTCTATCAATTTCTATCCCTTCCTTTAATTCTTCTGGTTTAGTTGTCATTAACTTATACAATTTTGTATCTTTAGGAAATCTATCTACAAAAGGTACTATTGTGTTTCCATAGAATAGTAATCCCTCTCCCTCATTGGAATTTGTTACGTAGGATAACTGATAAAGAGATATATTTAACTTGTTAGCTAAAATTTCCCTATCACCACTAGCTTGATTAAGCATTAAGATAAAATCTGTATTATCAAATATATTTTCTATTTCGGGACTGGCTAAAAGGTCCTTTACATTTTGTGTTAATCCTGTTGGAATCCCGCCCCATTTTCTAAATCTCTTCCAAATTTCTATGGAATATGAGGCTGTTTGTTCTTCTCTTAAAAGCAAATGGAATTCGTCACAGTAATATCTGGTTTCCTTCTTATTTCTATTAATAGTTACTCTATTCCACACTTGATCTTGAACAATTAACATACCTATTTTTCTAAGTTGCTTTCCTAATTCCTTAATGTCATAACAAAGAATTCTATTTCCTGTATCTACATTAGTCCTATGGTTAAATACATTGAGGCTGCCTTTGACATAAATTTCCATTTCTACCGCTAATTTTTTCCCTACATTTTCTTCTTGTTTTAAAAGTAAATTATATAAATCTTCTAAAATTGGCATATTTTCAGAAATTGGATTGTCGAAGTAATCCTTATATAATATTGGAAGACATCTATCAATTACTGAAGTTTCTTCTGCACTTAACCCTTCCTTTCCTACTACAAGTTCAAACAGTGAAAGAATAAAGTCAGACTTTAAAGATAAGGGATTGTCTTCATCGGCATAGTCTACATTTATATCCAACGGGTTTATATAATCCTTACTTGTTGGCGATATTTTTATAACTTCTCCACCTAGTGCCTTAGTTAAATTTCCATACTCCCCTTCCGGATCACAGATAATGATGTCATCTTGTGTGATTAAAAAAGCATTGGTAATTTCTCTTTTAGCTGAAAAAGATTTACCGCTACCCGGTGTTCCAAGTATTAAACCGTTTGGATTCTTTAAAAGCTTTCTATCTGTCATAATGATATTACGACTTAAAGCATTTAATCCGTAATATAAGCTCTCTCCTTCTAAGCACAACTCTTCTGTTGTAAAAGGAATAAAGACTGCTGTAGAGCTGGTTGTAAGTCCTCTTTTTATTTCTATTTCATTTTTTCCAAGTGGCAGGGAAGAAATTAGTCCTTGTTCCTGTCTATAGTTAAGATTTTTCAATACACAATTATGCCTACCTGCTATTGAATTTAGTTGAAAGATTATATTACTCAATTTCTTTCTACTTTTTTCCATATTTGTAAACAAAATAGTTATGACAAACATTCTCTCATTATGATTTTGAAGTTCTACTAATAGTTTCTTAGCATCATTACCGTAGGTAATTAAATCGCTTGGAAGAATATCAATGTCATATCCTGATCTTATAGCCTTCTTATTTTCTTCAATTTTCATTTTATCCAAGTCTGTTATTTTTCTTTTAATCATCTTTATAGCTTCTGTTTGATCAATGGAATTTATATGAAATGTTACAATCATATTTTCTTCAACTCCTAAAAATTCTGATAATAATCTATCTGATAATTCAGGTGCTAGAATTTGTAGAAAGTTTACTTCTCCAAAGTATTCTCCAATTTTAAATTGATTGTTAGATGAAAAGTTAAATGATGCTGGTACTATATAATCCTTAGTAGATAGTCCACTATATTTTAGGTCTTCAAATGAAAAAACAAAATTCTTATTTGGATTTAAGATATCGTGAATAACCTTTAACCTTTCATATCCACTTAATACATAAGCTTTTACTCCCATCTGCTTAAAGTTATTTAATATATCCATTTCCATTCTTTCAAGTCTTGTAGTTGCCTCTTTTAAATCTTGTGCTTGTAAGCTAAAGGTGATATACATATATTTAGTAAGTCCATTATTTCCTTTTTGACTCTGATTTTTTAGCATTTCCCTGTACTCTTTTCGTATTTCATTATATGAATCGTTTCTATCCGGAACATTGATGTTTTTTTCTACTTCTTCATTTTTTCCTATGCGATTAATATATGAAAGTTCTATATCAACACTTGGATCAAAATAGTTTAAAAAACTTGAAAATTCATTAAATATACTTTCCTTATCTTCTTCTGTTGAAAGCTGGTAGTTAATATCTAAAAAACGTATCATTTTATTAAATTTGTTCTTCTCAACTTGGCAAATCCCATTTCTCAACATTCTTAAATAAGGGATTGTTTCCTGAACACTCTTTTTCTTCTTCCCACCAAAAAAGGAAAGCTTCTTTTTGGGCTTTCCTTTTTCTTTAGAAATATTTGCTTTTTTCATCTTTTTTTGACTTATACTAATGCTTTTTAAATCTTCTTTTTGTTTTTTTAAATTTCTTTTTTCTTGATTTAATTTTTTCTGTTGTTTTTTCTGTATTTGATTCATTTACTCCTTTCCTTTCTTTGTTTCTTTATATCATAAATACATTCTGTCTTGTATATCCTTATACTTGTCTGTCTTTTCTTATCTATAATATACTTTAAATATTTTTCAAAATAGATCCCGTCCTTTTCATAAAGAGTTGCAAATATTATAGGAAAAGACACACCTATCATGATTAACATAGATAGGTCATTAGGCAGCACTTTTTTTACCATTAAATATACTGGAAAGCCTATTAGACCTGCAATTGTAAAGCCAATTAATTGTCTTTTTGTTAGATTTAGAGCTACCTTTGTTTTTACTTTTGTTAAGTCCTTTGGGACATTTACATAAGCCATTATTCTAAACCCTCTAAGTAAAAGCCATATATATCTTCTCTGTTCAGATCTTCTAATGATTTTCCCATATTCACTGCTATTTCTAATACTTTTTCATTCGTTTCTTCTCTATTATCTAAAACTTCCGATGTTTTTCTTATAATCATTCTATTTTGTATTTCTCTTGTAATATATCCCCCTATTAAAAGTATTGGGAGTCCTATTGTTCCAAGTGTTTTTAAATTAATTTTTTTGTCCTTTTTTCTTCTAATTTTCATCATCTTCTCCTTTTTTATTAATGAGCATTTAAAATTGATTTTGCAATACTTCCTGATTTCATCATAGTTATCCCAAGTATTAATGTGTATCCTAGTAATTCAAAAATACTTTTGTGTATGTCTGATATATTTAAAGTCTTAACAAGTACGGCATAAATTCCTACGCATATAAGTAAGAATAAACCTTGCAAGCCAAGTGCGAAGAGCCCTCTTATATAGTTTGTTCCAATACTTCCCCATTCTTTATTACCCATTGTGGCAAAAGGTATGGCGCAAACTGAAGTATAAATATATATTTCTATCATCCTGCCGTATAGAATAACTGTAATGAGTATTGATATCCCTTGAATTATCATCTTTACAATTGATGTCTCTAGTACTATAGTCATTAATTTTCCTATTGACTCTCCTTTTAGGCTATCTACCATATTAGCTATATCACCCGGAGAAACTTTTGCACTAGCATTTGCCACACCTGCTGCCTTTCCTATTAAATTCTGTGCCACATCAAATACTGCCATAGAAAAGTCAAAAGCATGAGATACAAGCCATACTGCTATCCACATTTTTATCATATATTTAAAAAAACCAAAGGTATCTGTGTCATGCATATTATTTTTGTTCATTACCATTTGAATTAATTCAATACATAGTACAGCCGTTATGATAAGACCTGCTATGGGAAGTATAACATTTTCTGAAATAGACTTTATGAAGTGGAAAACCTCCGAGTTCCATCCACTCGGAGTCTTTCCTACCTCATTTGCTATCGTTGATACTTTGTCATTTATATCAAGGAGCATTCCGCTTAAATTTTCCTTGATCATATCAATAAGTATCTCCGAAAAAAACTCTTTGATCTTATCTACTATATTAAACATTTTATTTTAACACGTTTGCTAATAGCGGTATTAGTTTTAAACCTATGAGTACAATTCCCCCTCCAGCCATAAGCTGCTTAATGCCTTGAGATTTAGCACCAGGGTTGTCATTCCCATAACCTTCCATCAGGTTGATAACACCCCATGCTCCAAGCCCTGCACCAATTGCTGTAACTAATATTTTTAATACATTTACTGCTTGTGTAAAAAATTCCATTTATATTTCCTCCTCTTTTTCTTCTTTTTTAATTTTATTTATGTGCTTTACGATAAAATTTTTAAATGTCTTGTCTTCTTTTTTTGTTTCCTTAAAATATCCAAAAATATGGATGTATTCTCCACTTTTAAATTCCTTCACACTTTTTGCCTTTTCTCCGTAGAGATTACAGTAGATATATTCTTTCTTAACCTTTCCTTCTTCTTTGTTCTTTCTAACTATTGTGAAGTTAGCTACTTCTTTTTCTCCTTCCTTTGTATCTATTGCAGTTGTTTTTATTTCTCCTACTAGATTTCCATTAATATTTAGCATTTCTCTTTCCATTTGTTCTATCTCCTTTATTC
This sequence comes from Granulicatella sp. 572.rep1_STHE, assembly GCF_001073445.1. Taxonomy (NCBI): domain Bacteria; kingdom Bacillati; phylum Bacillota; class Bacilli; order Lactobacillales; family Carnobacteriaceae; genus Granulicatella; species Granulicatella sp. 572.rep1_STHE. The sequence goes on from NZ_JVBO01000030.1 coordinate 24,775, forward strand.
CATAAAAAAAGCGATAGTTTTCTCTATCGCTTCTACTTCTAATTAATTAATATTTCATTTTTCTCTGTATCTTATTTTTTCGGCTCATCTCGTATATATTTCATTCTTCCTCCTTTGGGCATAAAAAAACACCGAAATGTTTTTTTCGGTGTAAATTTCTCTATTTAATTTTATGGTTTTAGTAATTCTTTCCAGTTTTCTATAAAGCCAACATGCCTTAGTTCAATATTTTCATATCTTGCTATTAGTGCTATTAGATCATGATAAAAATTTTTGTAATTTTCTTCTTCAGAAACTATTTTAAGATTAACTAATGTAGCAAATATTGTATTGTTTGAAATGTTATTTTTTAAATATTCTTTATATAGCTTTGGTGATTTTGTAAGCTTTGCTCCATATAGCCTGCCATAATGGGCACATATATTTCTTATATAGGCAAAATTTTCTATCCAAGATTCAAAGTAATGGTAGTCTGTATGAAAGACTTTTGCAATTTTACTTTTATCTTCATTTTTCATATTCTTATACATTTTAGATAAAGTTCCAAAACTTGCTACTTCTATCACTGCATAGAGTGGAATTTCTCCACCTTCATAATTGTCTTTAAAGTTTTTTATAAATGGTGAGCGTCTATTTCTTTTAACTTCCCTTGCTAATTCTTCTAGTACCCTTTCTTGTTCCTTTTGTTTCTCAAAATTATTCATATCTTTATATGAAAAGTTTCCATATCTTAAAGAAAAATAGTTTGTGATAACTGCTCTTAAAGAAACTTCAATATGTTCTATTATTTCAAATATGAGTTGTCTAAGTTCTCTATCAAATTTATATAAACTTACAATATCTTCAAAACTTATTCCTGATATATATCTTCCATCTTTTTTTAATGTGATACTATAAGCTTTAATCAGCCTGTAATAGGATATTCTTCCAAGAATTTTCTTAGCATAAGTTTTATCTTCTACTAAAAGTCCTAAGTCTATTAAGTTTTTTACTTGATTTTCTATACTAATCGGTTCTTGATGAATTTTTTTCATTTTTTCTCCTAAAATCAAATGACCCGACTTGGTCCGCATTGTTAAGAGGCGTGTCGGGTACTGTTGACATTATTATATGCTATAAAATATTTTTTGTCAAGTAATTTCTTTTAATCTTTCCTAAATATCTATCTTACTTCTAATTTTAAATTTATTCATCTAATATTTCAACTACCATACTCTCTTTTAACTTAACCTCATCTTTTCTCTGCAGGTATTTCTCTATGTCAAATATATTTCTCTTATCATAATCTTCCAACAACTTATAATTCTTATGCTTTGTAATATCAAATTTATCCGATAAGAAAGGTCTTACTCCTCTTAACTGATAAATACACTTACCACCATCCATTACAGTTATTTCATCTTGACTCATAAGTTCCTTACCAGTTTTTTGATAATTTAGTCCAAAACTCTTTTGATTCGATCTTGTTTCTGATGTGTTATATAGGTCTATGGTTTCTTTGCCTAGGCTTTCAGATAATTCTTTTAATGTTGTTCTTTCTTTACCTCCTAAAAATAATGTAGAATCACAATTGCCAACTATGGTATCTGCATTATCTTTATAGATACTTTTTAGTTGTGATTGTGCTTGTAATATTATACAAGCTGATATTTCTCTACTTCTAATAGTTGCTATCAGCTTTTCAAATTTAGGAATTAAGCCGATATTTGCAAATTCATCAAGTAGGCATCTCACATGAATAGGAAGTCTTCCGCCATATTCATCATCTGCTTTATCACATAATAGATTAAATAATTGTGAGTACATTATTGATACTACAAAGTTAAATGTATCATCTGTATCCGATATTATTACGAATAAAGCTGTTTTCTTTTCTCCAAGTGTATCAAGCTCCAGTTCATCTTCTTTCATTAAGTCCCTAAGTTCCTGAATATCAAATGGAGCAAGCCTTGCTCCACAGGATATAAGGATTGATTTGGCAGTTTTTCCTGCTGCTAGTTTGTATTTCTTATATTGTTTTACTGCGAAATGGTTTGGCTTTTCTTTTTCTAATGCTTCAAACATATAGTCTACTGCATTTTTAAAATTTTCATCTTCTTCTCTTACCTCACTTGCATCTATCATAGCAAGTAAAGTTGTAAAGTTCTGTTCTTCTTTAGGAGCTTCATACCAGATATATCCTATAAGTGCTGTGTAATAGAGTTTTTCAGCTTTCACCCAAAAATCCTCAGTTGATTTTTCTCCTTCTCCCTTAGTATTTGCAATTATTGTTTGTACTAATTTCAAAATATCTTTTTCACTTTTCAAGTATGCAAAGGGATTATATCTCATGGATTTTTTAAAGTTTATTGTGTTTAGTATTTTTATCTCATATCCATTTCTTTCCAACATTTTCCCACATTCCAAGACTAATGTTCCTTTTGGATCGGTTACTACATATGAAGAGTGCATTTGCATGAGATTTGGCTTTACAAAAAACCTTGTTTTACCACTACCAGAACCTCCAATTACCAATACATTTTTATTTCTCGCATATTTTGGATTTTTAGGTCTATTGTTCATGGTAAGTCTTTCAGTTTGAGTTAATAGCACATTGTTTTCAAACTTCTTGTCAATGTATGGCTCAATGTCTTTTTCATTTCCCCATCTTGCCGATCCATATTCTCTGCCCTCTCTAAACTTTTTTGCTTTTTTCTTTTTCTGTATAAGGATTAACTTAATAACTACTGATAGAATTAGACCAGGTATCAGATTTTTTATTTTTAATGATGGAATATATTTTAAAGTATCTATTTGACTAAAAGCTACTAGAATTCTATCTATTATATCTCCTCCTACATAAGAGTTGACATGGCTTGCAAAGATATTTCCTATATAAAAAAATAAGAGGTAAGGAAGATTTTCTAATACAAATTTCTTCTTATCTCTTATCTTAAAAACATTTTTTATATCTTTTATTATTTCATTTAGTATTTTCGAATTAATCACTTCCTCTCCATAAAAAAGAGTAGATTTCTCTACCCATTAGTATCTTATTTATCTTTTTTATATCTTATTACTGGAACTTGTTTTATTTTTTTACCTATCTTTTTTCTTTCCAAGACAAACATCATATTTTCATTTCTTTTAAAATATCCTAAATCTTTATGATAACTTATACCACACTTGCAATGTAATAGACCTATAAACTGTTGTCTCATCTTTGAGTTACATATGGGACATATTTTTTTATTTGTCATTTTGAACCACCATTATACTTATATTTTACTCTCAAAGGTATTTTTTAGTTTCTTTCCTAATGCTTCTGCTCTCATTTTTTATCTATAGATAAGAGAAATTCTTCTACTGGATGATTCCCATCTTCTTTTTCATAGTATTCAACAATAAAGCTATTCATGCCTTCTCATCATATATATTATATATCCAAGTGTTTTTATTATAAACTTTGTTCCTGATGTTTATGTTTAACCTTATCTCTGTCAATAGTATCTTTGACTTTATCCTTGAAATTATTAAGCCTTTCTATTAAAGATTTTCTTTTTCTTGACTTATCTTTAGTAAATTTCTGGACTGTCTTTTTAAAAGCTTGTTCCATTACTTTTATATCTTTTGCTTGAAAAAAGATAATGTTGTTTCCATTTTCTAAATCTTTCTTTATGGAAAATTTCACCCCATATCTTTTTAATTCTTTTTTCAATGCTTTTAAGTCTATGTCATTTAATTCTAAGGTTTCTACTTTACCTTTTTTTACAAGGTCTTTTACTTTTACTTTTTTAAATTTTTCTAAGGGTCTTGACTGTTCTGTCTGCTCTTTATGTTTATTTATTTCTAATATTTTCTTCATCAAATTTATAACTTGCTTGGCTGTTACTATACTTGCTTTTTTTACTATGGCTATTGTTCTGCTATTTATATCATCATTTTGCATTCACTCACCTACTTTCATTCTTTTTTTAATATTTCATAGACTAATTTTGATTTCTCCTTCATTTTTTCTATTCTTCTATTTTCTCCTGTAAATATAATGGGACTGCATATTTCAAGTATCCTTGAATAAATTCTTTTATCTTTTATAGTTTCAGGATTAGTTAAAGCTGATATATTTAAGTTTGTTGTTATAATTAGAGGTTTCCCACTTCTATATCTACCATCTATTATGTTAAAGATATGCTCAGCTGCAAAATCTGTATCTCTTTCCATTCCAAAATCATCAATAATTAATAGTTCCTTTCGATTTAGATTGTTTATATACTTACTTTTATCAATCTCAAAGTTAGTCATATCATTTAAAATTACAGAAAAATTTGTCATTTTGACTGATATTTCTTTTTCTAGTAAAGCATTTGCTATGGCACTTGCAAAGTAAGTTTTCCCACAACCAACATTCCCTGTAAGAATTAGACCTATATTGTTTTCATATATTTCATCAAATTTTTCAACATAGTTTTTTGCTACTTTTTCATGCTCACTGTCTTTGTCCATATTTTTAAAATTCCAATTTAATAGGATAGGATCAGAAAAACACTCTTTTTTTAAGTGTTCAATTTTCAAAAGCCTTTTATTTTCTTTTCTTTTTTCTTCCTCTAATTTTTGTCTTTCTTTTTTACATTGACATAAAATACCAACTTTTTTTATTTCTCCAAAGAAGTCTATTTCTTTTTCAATTGGTGTTTTACATTTTGCACAATATTTTAATCCTGTTTCTTGATCTATATAACTCCTATTTTCTTCATCATTTGATGGACTATTTGTTTCTGCATTTTTTATTTTCTGTTCTAGGATTTCTTTTATTAATTCCATATGCTCCTCTCCTATCAAGTATTTAAAATTTCTCTCCATATATTCTCATCGTTACTATAGTCATAGTTTTCTCTTTTCTGATTTTCTCTCTTTATGACTTCTATGTTTCTAATATTTTCATCTGCATTGTATAAGAGAGTCAGTAGATAAGCATTAATGTTTCTAATATCCTTTGGAGCATTTTCTCTTAGGTATTTCAAAACATAGTCTATGTGTTTATAGTTAAGACTTAGAAATCTTTCTTTAAAATTTTCATTGGATATATGCCTCCCTCCTATTTTAATGTTTGTAAAGCTAGTTAAGGCTTTTACAAGTACATTTATCATTACATCTACTTGCTTCTTTTCTTCTATTCTTACTTTTTCAAAGGTTTCATAAGATATATTCTTTTTTATAGTTTCTTTTAATTCTTCCTCCTCCAAAGTTTTTTTTGATTTTTCTCCTAGCTTTTCTAAGGGGGATATGGGGGTGATATTATTAAAATCAGTATTATTAGTTTCAGTATTATTAATATTAGTATTATTAGAGTCCTCTTTTGAAACTTCTTGAGGTTTGTTTTCTAAACTTCCTGAAGTTTGTTTTTTAAACTTCTTGAGGTTTGCTTTTGAAACTTCTGTAGTTTTATTATTTTCTGTGTAAATAAAGTTCTTTACATAGAGTAAATTTGGCTTTCCAAGTCCTAACCTCTTTTTTTCTAATAATCCTATCTCTTCAATTTCTTTCATTACTTTGACCGATTTATTTCTCCCCCAGTTTAATACTTCCATAATTTCTTCTATTGTATAGATGATGTATACCTTGTTTTCTTCATCTAACCATTTATTCTTAATTGACAAGCTCATTCTATCGAGTAGAATTCCATAAAGAATTTTTGCTTCTACGGATAGTTTTTTAAAATTTAAGTCGGTAAACAAAGTTTTGGGAATCCTAAAAAATGAATATTGTTCTGCTTCATTGCCATAATAGTATTCAAATTTAACTATTTCTTTCATCATAACCCCCTTTATTTTCATATAAAAAGAGATAGCTTTGATTTTGCTATCTCTTTTTCATCGTTTTAATCTATTTATTTTTATATTTAAATTACTTTTATTCTTTCATTCACCCCTTCTATCACTTCTATAATAAAATATCCTAGCACTGGTAAACCATAAGGACTAAAAAGATATGCTAGTATAATTGCCTCTATAGCAAGTGCTTTTTCTCCATGATAAACAGATCCTAAAAATCCCATGATAGCGATAAATGAAATCAGTTTAAAAAATATTGTACTAAGTCCTAATACAAACGTTAAAAATAAAGTGATGATACTTAACGCTATACTAATAGGAAACAATATGATTTTGAAAAAAACTCTAAATATTATCATATTCTCTTCAATCCTTATTACTTATGTTTTCTTTTTTGTTAATTTAATAAAAAAGATGACAGACTTAATCCTAAATCGTCTTGTTTAAAAGTTTTGTGGAAGCCTTTAAACTTTGATTTTAATGGATTTATTGTATCTGTCATCATTATATCACTGTCCCCTGTTCCGCTTTCACCAGTAATCGCGTATTTTTGTCCTTCGTTGAATCCAAGAGACACATGATTTAAAATCACCTTTTCTCCGTAATTGAAAGAGACATCTGTTACTTCAATTAACGTATGAGAATCTTCTTTATCCACATTCTCATTATTTTGCGCAGACTCAAGTAGTTCATATTTTTCAAAGAGAGGAGCTGTACTTTTAATCGAACCGATTTTCTGACTGATATTTCCAAGAACATTAAAAATGATTCCGCTAAGGCCTGTTGTCGCAATGATACTACCGATACTCACTTCTCCGATATAGGCTAGATATCCTGTTAAAACAAAGACAGAAACTTGGCAAAATAAATTACTAATTCCACCACTTACGGCAACTTTTGCCATTGTTTTACTAAAATCTCGTTGTGTATCTCCAACTTTGACAGATCTTTCATGGATTTTTTGAGTCAAATAGTTCAATTTTCTAAATACGAATAAAGTATCGTATCCACTTAATAAGTCCGAAACATGTTTTGAAAAATGCTCGTTTTCTTCAGATGTTTTCATCGTTTTAGCTGTTAACTCTCCAGAAAACAATGCGGGTAATACTGCCATCAAAATAATACAAAAAGCGGTTAATAATACAATAGACCAATGATACATAAATAGCGCTACCGCAGAAAATACAGCAGAGATGGCTCCCCCAACGACTTCAACCGTAGGCGTAAAAGCTTTTGTTCTGATTTGTTCCATATCGCTTGTAAACCAAGAAATATAGGTTTGACTATTTTTCTCATAAAAGCGTTCATAAGAAGTGTTCTTTATGGCATGACTAATTCGATCTCGTAACCAAGTAACTACCTTTTGTTCAAAGAACGCTTGATAGCGAATCAACATATAGGTAAACAACAAATATAAAGCAAAAATTGCGACTAAAAGAATCGTCTCACGGATAAACCCGTTCATATCCATTTTTACTAAATAGTCTAAAATCTCTGCATTGACAATACTTGTTAATAATTGAGAGGTCGCAATTAATGTTAAAATCGCAATAGTCACGAACACCTCTTTTTTAAATTTTTGGAAAATCACCTTCATCTAAATCTCTCCACTTCAAATTATTATGCTCATAGTTTAACATCGTCTTAATCTAATGTGTATAGGACTTTGGACGGAAAATAAAAGAAAAGTGAGGATTTCTTAGTTCCTCACTTCCTTATATTTTTTAGTCTTATGCCAATAAACAAAATGGAGAAGGCCACTCCTACAATAGCTCCTATCACAAGCGGCACTCCCTGTTGTAGAGCTGGTAACACACTAATCGGTAAAATAGTCCCTAAAGAATATCCTCCAATAGTCAAATAGCCAAGGATAAAGAGGACAATCGTCGATACCATCGTATCTTTAATCAAAGAAAAGAGCAGCATCTGTGCAATGAATAACCCAACAATTGCTAACAATGGATATCCAATCGCTAATAGGATTCCTTGAATCGCTGAAATAAAGATTGTTTCCCCATTTGACACATACGATACAGGGAACAGAAAAACATTCTCTTGAATTAGGATTCCATAAGCCACAAAAGGCAGAATCACCAGCAGACTAGGAAAAGCATAAAAGTATTTCAAAGAATAGAGCGTTTCTGTCAATAATTCTTCTTTATTAGAAATCGGCACTACTTCTAGTAGCGTTCGGTGCCGTTGTTTTCTTTCTAAATATCCCCCTACTTGCACAAGGAAAAAGAAGACAAGGATACCGTAACCAAGAAGTTGGAAAATCGTCTGTATAAAATCACCATACTGGTAATAGGTTTGGTAGGATATCTCTTTTCCAACTAAATAATGGAGCAATTGGAGTTTAGCTTTAATTTGCATAGGACTCTCTAACGAATCCGCCCATTCTTTTGGGACACGACTTAGAAGAGATTCCACCAATTCCAATCGTTTTTCATAAATCGGTATCAGCCGTTCCGTTTTCCCCTTCACTGTATAAATCCCATTTTCTTTCGCATAGGTTTGATAGAGCGCTTGAAAAGTAGTATCCATCTCTTTCTTTGTATCTTCATCAATTGTCACTTGGTTCTCAAACGAATCTTTCAGATCATCTATCTGAGCAAATTGTCGTTCTATCACATCTCTTAAGGCCGGTTTCCCTGTAACGCGATGATATCCAATGACAAGCGTGGCAACTACTAAGATAAGAAGCGGTATCTTATAGAAAAATCCTCGTTTTTTTAAATGCATTCTATCTAACTGAACCCATCTACTCATACCGAACCCCCTCGTATCTGACGCTCTTGCCAACAAGAAGTTCCAACCGTGAATAAGAAGAACACGAACGCTCCTACAAGTAAACTGGCACATCCGTTTGAAATCGTAAATGTACCTGTCGCATAAAAATCATCTTTCATTCCTTGGATGACAGAGCCAAAGTTCACATAATACAGTGGCAACTTGTCTGCAAAAGAAGGATAAATCTTCATGGAACGGAAGATAGGCTCTGCCCAAATAACCATCAGCCCTGCGATGAACCCTACCATCTTATTTCTACTCAACTGATTACACCATGCGACGAGATTGATTAAGAATAGGAGAACACACGCTGCAAAGAGTAGGACAATCCCGATAAATTGAAACGGAAGCATGAGAACCTCCTCTTCCCCACGAAATACAAGTAACGGCGAAGTGAGGGCGTCCCAGCCAAAAGATACACTCTGTACTAGGGAAACTACAAATAAAACAAGAATTACAAGCGCCATGTTCACCAGCCAGTAACTACTGATTTTTTGTAATAAATATTTCCACTGACGAATCGGCTTCACCCCTAATATACTTCGATGCTTCCAATCGTCTAAAAGGATAGGACTGATAAATAGTAGCAAGATTGAAAATAGAACTGGCAACCAGTAAAGCATCGGTTCATTATATTTTGTCCATTCCATCCAAAAAATTCGATTCTGCATTTGTAAAATATCGTCTAATTGATAGCGACCCTTCTCCTCTAAAGAACGAAATTCCATTAAATATTGTTTGACATTTTTATACTCTAACTGTTCCTGCTTACTAGGATTAAATCCAATTGTATTGTAAATCGGAAGGGGCGATTGTTCTTTATCTCTTAATTCAAGTCGCAACTCCCAAAAATGAATCTGTTCTTTTATATAAGTTTTATAATCTTGGTTTTGAAACGCTGTTACTGCACGATGATAAGCAACGGCATCCTCTAACCATTTTTCCTCTGTTTCCGTTAAACTTCTTTTCTTAGCTTCCTCTTCATATTCATTGATTAGTATCAAATGAATTTTATCTCCTTGATTTAAAGTGGTATTCAAAAGTTCATTGAGAGAAGATTTTTGTTGAAAATTCATCACAAGAAAAATAACCATCAGCACTACACAACCGATGAACTGAATTTTCATTAATCGATTTCGAACAATCAACAGTAATTGTGTTCTCATTCTAGCTTCTCCTCTCTTTTTCAACTTTTGAATGTACTATCCGTACAGTTCTTTATAAAGGGCGTAGCAACCTTTTGCACCAATCTTAATTTCACTACATTGATGGATGTTTTCTAGTATCCACTTCCATATTTCTTTTGGAAACTCCCCATCCGTAAGGTGAATGCTAATTTGTCTTCCTTCGCGATTCATTATTTCTACTTCTTTTGAAAATTGCTCTACAAACTTTTCGAAATACACTTTTGAAATAAAGGTCAATTGAAGTGTATCGATGCCTTCTTTTTGCGGTGAATATTCCAATGCGATTCGTTTCTCTTTCATAAAATAAATCTTGTCGGCAATCGAATCGAGATTGTTCAGTAAATGAGAGGCCATCACAATTGTTTTTCCTTCATCCCGTAACTGTATCAATACTTTAGAAATCAATTCCACATTATCAGGATCTAAACCGTTCATCACTTCATCCACAAGCATGTAATCTGCTTTTGTAACCAGCACCAATGCAAAACAAAGACGTTGCCGCATCCCGAGTGAATACCCACCCACTTTTTGATGAATATAGTCTTCCATTTTCAACTGCTCTATCACAGTTTGAACAGTTCCAGAAGCTACCTTCCACATCGAGGCATAGAAATTCAAATGTTCGATTCCATTTAACTCATCGTATAATTCAGATTGATCCGGCATCTTCACGATATGTTGTCTCATAAATAATGGTTCGCTTGTATAATCCTTCCCTTGATAGCACACCGAAATGCCATTATTTCTTAAGTGTCCAGACAGTATTTGGATAAGCGTAGATTTCCCTACTCCATTTGGTGCTACTAGCCCAATAATCTGAGATGGTGGAAGATGCAAGTCAATCTGATTTAGAATCTCTTTTTTTCCATATGAAAAATTTTGAATATGAACTTCTAGCATTCGAGCGACTCCTTCCTGTACTTGTATCTTAATTTAACCGCTTTCTTTGTTAATATTATAGCAAATTTTCTTTTGTAAAATAGAGTTCTTTTGTAGATTTCAATCAAATTCCAATAAAAATATCTGCTATTATTTGATTTTTGCACACAAAAACCACACCTCTCTTCTGAAGTGTGGTTCATCTATTTTATTATGCTTTTGTTTTTTCAGCGCGGTCACGTTTCATTTGGCTTGAACGTAATTGTCCGCAGGCTGCTTCGATATCATGGCCGAATTCTTTACGAACGACACAGTTGATGTGGTTTTTCTTCAACACATCGTAGAAGGCAACTACGCGTTCTTTTCCACTTCGTTCGTATTGGTCATGCTCTCGAACTTTGTTATAAGGAATTAAGTTCACGTATGAAAGACGTTTCTTGTCCGCAAGAAGATCAGCTAATTGTTGTGCTTGTTCCACCGAATCATTCACGTGATCGAGCATGATGTACTCGAAGGTTACACGACGATTGGTTTTAGCAATATATTCATTAATCGCATCCATCACGACTTCAATTGGATATTTACGGTTAATACGCATGATACGAGAACGTGTATCGTTATCTGGCGCGTGAAGTGAAAGTGCAAGGTTGACTTGTAATCCTTCGTCAGCGAACTCACGAATCTTTGGAGCCAAACCACTGGTAGACACAGTGATATGACGAGCCCCGATTCCAAGCCCTTTATCAGAGTTCACAACTTTTAAGAACTTGATGACATTATCGTAGTTATCGAATGGTTCCCCAATCCCCATAACTACGATGTGACTAACGCGGTCCCCAGGAGACACTTCGTCTAAAGTACGTTGCACGTGCATGACTTGCGCTACGATTTCCCCTGCAATAAGGTCACGTTGTTTTGCGATAATTCCGCTGGCACAGAAAGTACATCCGATATTACATCCTACTTGTGTGGTCACACAGATAGATAATCCGTATTCTTGTGGCATTAATACCGTTTCGATTAAGAGGCCGTCTGCTAATTCAAAGAGGAATTTACGTGTTCCGTCTGTTGATTGTTGTTTGATACGTTCGTTTAACACTGGGAATGTGAACTCTTCTTGTAACTCTTCAATCAGTGATTTTGGCAAGTTTGTCATTTCTTCAAAACTGGTTACACGTTTGCGGTAAAGCCAATCCCATAATTGTCCTGCTCTGAATTTCTTTTCGCCTTTTGCTTCAAACCAAGCAGTTAGTTCTTCTAGTGGCATGCCGTAAATAATCGGTTTTCCTTCATATTGACGAACCACTCGTCCAATTTTTCTAACCATATTTAATCCTCTTTCCTATACTTGAAATGCTCTAACGATTGTTTCTCTATTCGCATGAGCGCTTAATAACACCGATAATTTCACACGAGCCTTTTGTCCGCTAAGCCCAGTTGTGAAAATCACTCCTGCTTCACGTAGCTGTTTGCCCCCACCTGAATAATTATATACATCGTACGTTACACCGTTAAATGCACGGGATACGAGAACGACTGGAATTCCTTTATCCAAGCAACGTTGCAACCCAGGAAGTGTCGTTGGCGGTAGATTCCCTGCCCCAAGAGCTTCGATGACTAATCCATTAGCATCTGAATCGGCAATGGCATCAAATAACATCGAATCCATTCCAGCATACGCCTTCAATAAGTATACCTTATCCACGAGTTCTTTAATTGGATAATATTCATGATGTAAGAACTTTTGGAAGTAAATAACTTCACTCTTTGACACTAAGCCAAGCGGTCCAAAAGTGGGTGTTTGGAAAGTCGCAACATTTGTAGTATGTGTCTTTGTCACATACGTTGCTGCATGGACTTCATCGTTCATCACGACAAGAACGCCTTTATCTACACTCTCTGGACTCGTTACCGTAATAATGGCACTGCGTAAGTTCGCTAAACCGTCCGCTCCGATTTCATTGCTGGAACGCATCGCTCCAGTCAACACAATTGGGAAGGAGCCATCTGTTGTTAACTCTAAGAAATACGCTGTTTCTTCTAATGTATCGGTACCGTGAGTTACCACGGCTCCGTCAAAACCATCCTTTTGTGCTTGGACGATTCTTTTTTGAACTTCCCACATTTTTTCTTCCGTCATATGTGGGGATGGTAAGTTAAATAAGTCTTCTACAACGACACTTGCGATCGGTGCGAAAAGAGTATCTGAGTTTGTTAATGGGTTGGTTCCTGTTGGTGTTACGCTGCCCGTTGAGCGGTCTTCACTCATAGCAATCGTTCCACCGGTGTTGATGACGATAATTTTCTTCATGGTGCTACTACTTTCTTTCATTTTCTCTTTACATAGGATACCACAAAATAGTAAAAAGTGAAGAAGTATGAGTATCAAATACGCACTTTAATTTTTCGGGTTTCTTCATAGTAACGGTAATGGGGTACCGGTTCGAGTCCCGTGGGCTCTCTCCTTTAAAGCCTCAAAGCGGGAGTATGAAATAAATTTCCAACTCCCGCTAATTCGCATTTAATACTATTCCCCATTACTATTACTATAGAACCCGAAAAAATGTGCGTATTTTCTTTCTACCTTTATAAAAAAATGAAAAAAGTGTTGCGCCACTCATTTTGACGGAACCGGTGCATGGTGTTAGAAAGTGCATCCTACAGGGGTTTCTGAGTATTTTGGTAAATTTGAAGTGGAGCGTGACTGAAAAATTTTTCTTGATTTTTTCTCGGAAAATTTACTACAAACTTAAGAATTTGTGCGAACGACCTAAAACGGGGTTGTTGAATATACCGTTAAAAATCGCGTCATATCAACGTTTATATTTTACCTTTGATTTTAAAATTTGAAATGTAACATATATGCTACTGTAGCATATATGTTACATTTTTATTTTTGCAGTCTTGCACTCAACAAAAAACCGTAACCTTGGAGGCTACGGTTGGTTGGTTGATTATTTTATAGTGTATTGTCTTTCGTGGTTTTTAACTCCTGTGAGTGTCACTGGGCTATTGTCTTCACGTGTGAAAGTTTGTTCACCGCTAGAGTCGACAACTTCCATAAAGATTTCTTCGTATTCTTCTACAGTGAGCATTTTGCGGTTTTCAAGTAAAGCCTTATGTTCCGCAATATGCAATTGGTTTTCGAATCCTTCAACTAATTCCCCAGCAAAGAATTCCCCAACAGCTCCAGAACCATAACTAAAGAATCCAATACGGTCTCCAGCTACTAGTACAGAACTGTTTTCTAATAACGAAATAAAACTTAGGAATAATGATCCTGTATAAATATTTCCGACATGACGGTTATAAATAGACGCTTCTTGGTATCTTGCCGTGAAACGTTCTCTTTCTTCTTCGCCCATTTCTTCTAAAAACGGTTTGAAAGCTTTCATCCCCATCTTCGTATATGGTAAGTGGAAGCAAATTGCTTCGAAGTCCGAAAACTCGCAATGAGTCTTTTCTTGATAGTTCTTCCACACTTCAGAGAAGAAACGAATGTATTGTTCATTTGAAAATTGACCATCTACTAATGGATAGGCTTCATAGTTCGGTCTCCAAAAGTCCATTACGTCATCCGTAAACAAGCTTGTTTCATTGTCTAAAACTAATAAACGTGGTGACTCAGAAACAACCATGGCTACCGCACCAGCTCCTTGAGTAGGTTCTCCACCAGAATTCAATCCATATTTAGCGATATCACTAGCAATGACTAACACTTTTGAAGAAGGGTTTAATGCGATATGCCCTTTTGCTAATTGAAGGGCTGCTGTTGCCCCATAACAAGCGTGTTTTAATTCTACACTGCGAACACGGTTAGATAACCCTAACATCCGTTGCATATAAACTGCAGCAGATTTCGATTGATCCACTCCTGTTTCTGTTCCAAATAAAATCATATCAATAGATTCGCGGTCAGCATCATCAATAATCGATAAAGCTGCATTTGCGGCTAAAGTCACGATATCTTGTGTGACTGGAGCTACTGCCATTGTAGACTGTCCAATGCCAATCGTGTATTTAGCTGGCTCTACTCCACGAGCAACTGCTAATGTTTCCATATCTAGTGCAGTTGGTGGCACAAAAAAGCCAATCTTATCTATTCCTATATTCATTGTTGTTCTCCTTTACGAAAAAGCCCTAACCACATGTTGGGCTTCTTGTTCTATCTTAGCAACAACTATACTAGCAAAAAATTGCCGTCTGGACAATTGAATTTACTATTTGTTCTATAATTTAAACAATTCTTTACTATTTAGAACGATTAAAAATTAGGTTTTAGAGGCAAAATCTTATAAAATAGTGGAGATAAAAGTGAATCTACTATAGAAAGGAATCAAAGATATGAACGGAAATGATATTGTCATTGTCAGTGCCACACGGACTGCCATTGGTAAATTCGGAGGACAATTTGCTACAACCTCTGCGATTAAATTAGGAACAGCGGTAGCAAAATCCGCAATCCAAAAAGCCAAATTATCTCCCGACCAAATTGATACAGTGATTTTCGGAAATGTTTTACAAGCTGGACTTGGTCAAAACCCTGCTCGACAAGTAGGATTAAAAGCCGGTCTACTCCATTCTAGTACAGCCTTAACGGTCAATGAAGTTTGTGGTTCTGGATTAAAAGCCATTATTCTTGCAGCACAATCCCTTCGACTAGGAGATGCTAAAATTGTCTTAGCCGGCGGTATGGAAAATATGAGTTTAGCACCTCATTTATTACAACAACGCTTTGCTCCAAAAAACGGACCAGTTACTTTAGTCGATTCATTATTTAATGATGGGTTAACAGACGCCTATTCAACGGATGCAATGGGCATTACCGCAGAAAATATCGTTGAAAAATACGGATTTACACGCGAAGAACTCGATGTTTTTGCCCTTTCTTCTCAACAAAAAGCTGCTAAAGCACAAGAAGAAGGACATCTCGCAAAGGAAATCACTCCCGTCGCTGTCTTCAATCGTAAGACAAAATCTGACGACTTCAAAGCTAGCGATGAATTCATCCGTGCAAACACAACACTAGAAAGTCTTTCTGGATTAAAACCCGCCTTCAAAAAAGACGGAGTGGTTACTGCTGGAAACTCTTCAGGAATCAATGATGGAGCCGCTTGTGTTATCATGACAACTCGCGAATATGCCAAAGAATTGAATCTACCTATTTTAGCAACTCTAAAAGGATATGCAGAAGCAGGTGTAGATCCTGCATTCATGGGGATTGGACCCGTTCCAGCGATTGAAAAATTAGTAGCACGGACCCGCATCCCGCTTGAAAAAGTGGATATCTTCGAACTGAACGAAGCCTTTGCGGCACAAAGTATGGCCGTCATCAAAGACTTGAAGATTCCAACTGAAAAAGTAAATCCATTCGGTGGCGCAATTGCACTAGGCCATCCAATCGGCGCTTCGGGTACCCGTATTGTGGTCACACTGATTAACGCCCTCGAACAACTCGACGGTAAACTCGGCGTTGCTTCACTTTGTGTGGGCGGCGGAATGGGCGTTGCCATCGCAATTGAACGCGAAAAATAATAGAAACAAAGAGAGCTACCCAAAATTCACTTATAAGTGAATTTTGAGCAACTCTCTTTTTTCTTTTTAACAATCGGAAGTACGAAGAAAGAAATTCATATTAGGATTACGAAGAATCTGACGTATTCTATAATAGCAGTAACTTGAATCCGCATTAAAACGAATTAAAGGTGAGAGACATCGGCTCGAACCGATGCAACGTTACAGCTATTATAAAGATATCCGTGAAGATTCGAAGTAATCCTATAACTTAATTTATTTCTCTTCGTGTTTCTTTTGTTCGTGTCGGTGTTGATAGTATTCTCGAATCTCTTCATTCTCCTGGCTTGCCTGATATGTAATCGAAATTCCTTCTTTTTTCCAATGAATGCTCGTTAAAATATCATCCCAGCTCGGAAATTCGATGTTAAATGTATCCGCAAAACTAATGGAAGCTCTCCATACATCGAAGCGAGTCTGTAGTAAAAGCAAGGCTACTCGAGTGAGTAGTTCACGTTTTTCTTCATCCATTTGCCCCGCAGCTTTGAAGAACTCCTGAACATAATGCATAAATTTGCCAAACACATCATTAATCGTATCCAAACCAATCGTAAAAAGAAGCTCGAAGAACACGTCCCAGAACAGTTCTAGTTCTTCATCACTCACTTCTTCAGTCCATTTTTTAAACGTTTGGTCATTTAATTGGCTGTTTTTTGTCAGCTGATCCATTGTTACAAATTGTCCATTTTCGATTTCCCATGTCAAAGCGCTATGCTGGAGAGCAGCAAAGGCATTACTTTTGACGATGACATAAGGAATTTCAGATTCCAAAAGCAATCCAACCAACGCATCTTGAGGAATGTAACGCATCGCTAATGGAACCACTGCGTGATAGCCTTCCGTTTCTAAAATAGAACGGTGTAATCCTGGAGAATCAAAACAGAAGATTTTTCCCAATCTCGATTGAACTTCTTTCTCTTGGGTAGAGGCAGCGTATAAGGCTAGATTTCCTCCTTTTGAATGTCCTGACAAGAGAATTTCCCCATCGAACAACTTCGCCTGTTGCTCCAAATATTCCTTGGCATCTTTGTGCGCTGGAATCACTGGAGAATACGTCATCATAAAATCTTCTTTCCAACCAATCAGCGTTTCATCTGTTCCACGGTAAATCACGATGCGCACGTTGGGGTTTATTTCCACTGTCAATGCGGCAAATTGTTTAGTAATATCTGAGTCCACTTCGCTCTTCATCCCAAAAAACTTAAGGGATTGATATCGTTTTGCTTTTCCAATTTCCTGCGTTAAATCGACTCTTTCTTGCGTAATCATCATCGGATTATCTCTCAATAATCGTTCCGCATTTTCCCCCATATGGTGAGCAATTTCTTCAACTGTTGAAAATTCTTTTCCACTCATATCTGAAGAAACGATCTCTTCTAGAGGTGAATATCCTAATTCCGTTAAGACAAGGGCGTCAATTTCAGAGAAAGGTCTCTCATCAAACGTGTCCTTTCCAAACTCTTGTACATAATTCATCATATTTTTCATTGAATCGTCCTCCATTAATTTGAGTGAGTCCAATACTATTTTACTCTGCCCTTATACCTCTTGCAACTCTTTTTCCTATGGGCTTTTTTTGCTGATTTTGTATAGAATTCCCCCTCCTATTTATGCTATACTACTGAAATGAATTGAAGGGGGTTGTCGTATGAAATTAGGATTTGATAGTGAGAAATATCTAGAAGAACAAAGTCAGTTCATTCTTCAACGAGTGAATGCTTACGATAAATTATATTTAGAATTTGGCGGGAAACTCATCGGTGATTTCCATGCAATGAGAGTATTACCTGGTTTTGACCCAGACGGAAAAATCAAATTACTCCACCGCCTACGAGACAAAGCAGAGATTATCATCTGTGTATACGCTGGTGATATTGAACAAAACAAGATTCGCGGTGACCTTGGGATCACTTATGATCAAGATGTTCTTCGTTTAATGGACGATCTACACTATTGGGACCTCAAAATCAATAGTGTTCTCATCACTCGTTACACAGGACAACCTGCAGCTACTCAATTTAAAAATTCCCTCGAGCATCGCGGTATCAAAGTGTATACACACGGCTATACAGAAGGTTATCCAATGGACGTGGAGACCATCGTGAGTGACGCAGGATATGGCGCAAATGAATTTATTGAAACAACACGTCCTCTTGTTGTCGTAACCGCTCCTGGTGCTAACAGTGGAAAACTAGCCACTTGCTTAAGCCAGCTATATCACGAAACCAAACGCGGACGCCGTGCAGGATACTCTAAATTTGAAACCTTCCCTGTATGGAATTTACCGCTCAACCATCCTGTAAACGTAGCGTATGAAGCAGCTACTGCCGACTTAGAAGATGTCAATATGATCGACACTTTCCACCTTGCGCATTACGGAGAAACAACGGTGAACTACAACCGAGACATTGAAGCATTCCCTCTATTACGTCGTATTTTGACGAAGATTTACGGTGACGCTCCAATTCCTTACAACTCTCCAACAGATATGGGTGTGAACCGCGTTGGATTTGCGATCACTGATGACGAAGTTGTTCGCGAAGCTTCTAATCAAGAAATCATTCGCCGTTACTACGCAGGTCAATGCGACTACAAACGCGGCATCGGAACTTTAGAAGCGGCTCAGCGTGGCAAATATATTATGGAAGAATGTGGCCTTTCTGCAAAGGATCGACCAGTCGTAGCCGTTGCCCTCGAAAAAGAGACAGAAGTCAACACTCCTGTCGTTTCACTCCAATTACCAACTGGAAAAATCATCACAGGTAGACAAACGGACACGATGACGGCTAGCGCGGCTTGCTTACTGAACTGTATTAAAGAGCTTGCAGAAATCGGAGACTCTATCCATCTCCTACCTCCAGTGATTTTAAACGCCATTGGACAACTAGGACAAGACATCCTCAAACACCAACGCCGTTCGCTAGACAGTAAGGAAGTTCTCATTGCATTAAGCATTTCTGCTGTAACTAACCCTGCTGCAGAAGCTGCAAAAAATCAATTACAAAACTTACGCAACTTGCAAGCACATAGCACGGTCATCTTGCAAAAAGCTGACGAAGAAACCTTCCGAAACCTCGGAGTTATGGTTACTTGCGAACCAAAATTCGCCGGAACCAATCTTTATTACACAAATTAAGCTAAGCCCTCGTCCAATGGACGAGGACTTTTTTGTTGGCACAATCATTATCCTAGCACCCTTCCCAGCACTTCCCCGGTTCCCCTAGCCGTCCCTAAGACCTATTAGCCTTTCTATCTCCTCTTTTCAAAAGCAGAATCCTAAAATTCCGCACACTCTCCTTTTTCAAAAAAACTTCGTTGCTTTGAAATTCGTCAAAATAAAAGAACGGATTGGATTTTATACTCCCAATGAGCCTCAAATTCACGGATTCTATAGTAGGAATAGTGGCGGTTGTAACCGATGTGAATTAGTGACTCTAGAAATTTATTTCCTAGAGTCACTTTGAAGCTCGGTAGTTGTTGAGACTACAGGCTCAACACGGTACAGCCACTATCACTACTATGAAGAAATCCGTAGAATTTAAAGGCGAATTGGACTCTATTCCAATTTCTCTTCTTTTATTCCTGCACAAGAATTTCAAAGGAACGAAGTTCCTTTTTTCATCATTCTTTTATTTTTATGCACAAAAAAAGTCGAGAGCGTGTCTCGACTTTTCTTAGTTTCTAAAGATTTTTGCTTCTAAGAAGAGATCGTTGTAAAGGCCTAATAGGTCGGTTCCTAAGTTTTCGTAAACCTCCATCTTACTCATCGCCTCTTCCGTCGGATAAAAACTCTCATCCGAAGTAATATCTTCCGGCAATAATGCTTGCGCATCTTTGTTTGGAGTGGCATATCCTACATATTTCGCATTTTGAGCTGCAATCTCTGGACGCAACAAGAAATTGATAAACGCATAGGCGCCTTCCTTATTGCCCACTGTTTTTGGAATGACAATATTATCAAACCACAAATTCGTTCCTTCGCTTGGAACTACGTAGGCAAGGTTTTCGTTTTCGCTCATCATTTTTGATGCCTCTCCTGAGAACGTCACCGCAATATTTGCTTCTTCTTGAATCATATATGTCTTCATTTCGTCCGCAATAATGGCTTTCGCATTTGGCATTAAAGTCTTCAAGAACTTACCTGCCTCTTTCACAATGGTTTCATCTTTTTCGTTTAAGGAGTACCCTTGTGTTTGTAGCGCGATTCCCATCATTTCACGAGCGCCATCAATGAATAAAATCGAATCTTTAAATTCTTCCTTCCATAAATCTCTCCACTCACTAATGGTTCCTTC
Organism: Granulicatella sp. 572.rep1_STHE; assembly: GCF_001073445.1. Taxonomy (NCBI): domain Bacteria; kingdom Bacillati; phylum Bacillota; class Bacilli; order Lactobacillales; family Carnobacteriaceae; genus Granulicatella; species Granulicatella sp. 572.rep1_STHE. The sequence goes on from NZ_JVBO01000030.1 coordinate 45,310, forward strand.
TGGATAGACATTTTTATTGTATACAATCCCTAGAGTTCCCCAGAAATAAGGAATACTATACGTATTATCCGGGTCAAAAGACTGATGAAGGAAACGTGGATCAATGTGTTCGATGCCTTTGATTTTCGAATAATCTAATTTCTCTAATAGATTCTCTTGGACCATTTTATGAATCGTATATTCACTTGGAATAGCGACATCATAATTAGTTCCACCTTGCTTAATCTTGGTTAACATGGCTTCGTTCGAATCAAAGGTTTCATAGATAACTTTATATCCTGTTTCCTCTTCGAATTGAGCAATCAATTCTGGATCAATATAGTCTCCCCAGTTATAAACGATAATCGTTTCTGGGCTTCCAGCTGTCGCAGTTTCAAAGTTTTTACGAACTCCAAACAGCACAAGACAAGAAACTAAAATCGCTCCGATTAAAATCGTTAGTCGCTTCATAATGTGACTCCTTTCAATAAGTCACTCTCTGCATTCTTCCCATTTAATCGTTTTTGTTGGAACTTCTGAATGAAGTAATAGCCAATTACTAGAGATAAGGAGAATAGGAACATCAATGTACTTAAAGCATTGATTTCTAAACTAATCCCTTGACGTGCGCGTGAGTAGATTTCAACGGCAATCGTTGAGAATCCATTCCCCGTTACGAAGAATGTCACTGCAAAGTCATCTAGCGAATACGTGAAGGCCATAAAGAATCCACTCAAAATTCCTGGTGTAATCGATGGCAATACGATGCGTGTTAACACTTGAGAACTGGTTGCTCCTAAGTCACGAGCCGCTGTAATCATTGATGGATTCATTTCAGATAATTTTGGTAAAACCATTAACACGACAATTGGAATGTTAAAGGCGATATGTGCAAGTAATACAGACATAAATCCGAGTTTAAATCCAACCACTGTGAATAGAATCAATAAACTTGCCCCGATAATAACGTCTGGCGATACCATCAAAATATTGTTAAATCCTAATAGTACTTGCTTACGACGGTTTGAACGGATGTAATGGATCATGATGGCTCCAAGTGTTCCAATCACTGTCGCAATAAGTGATGATAATAGCGCAAGAATCAGTGTATCGAGCACAATCCCGATTAAACGCGTATCCGCTAGAACTGCTTCATAATGCTTGAAAGTAAACTCTTCAAAACCATTCATGCTTCCAGCACTGTTAAAGGAGTAAAAAATCAAGTAAAAAATAGGCGCATATAAGACGACAAATACAAACACTAAGTAGAGATTACTCCACTTGTTATTATTTTCTAATTTCATTCAGATACGCCTCCTTTTTTACGATCTCTTGTCACAAACATTAAAATAATCATCGCTACGATTAATACCACACCGATGGTTGAACCCATTCCCCAGTTTTGCGTTACGAGGAAGTGTTGCTCAACGGCTGTACCCAGTGTAATCACGCGGTTTCCTCCAATTAAACGGGTCAACATGAAGAGTGAGAGCGATGGAATAAATACCGCTTGTACACCACTTCGAACCCCATTCATTGTTAATGGGAAAATCACACGTCTGAAAGTATCCCATTTCGTCGCTCCTAAGTCACGGCTTGCCGCAATCAGAGAGCCTGGTAATTCTTCAATAGAGTTGAAGATTGGCAAAATCATAAATGGCAACTCGATATACGCTGCTACTGTTAAGAAACTGAAGTCTGTAAACAAGAACTCTTGTGGTGCAATTCCAAATAAGGAAAGGAATTGGTTAACCGTTCCTGTTTGACTAAAGATTCCAATAAATGCATAGGCTTTTAATAAGAGGTTCACCCATGTTGGCAAAATAATTAATAAGAGCCATAATTGTTTATGTTTTGTACGACTAAGGAAAAGCGCTGTTGGATAGCTAATTAGCAATGTCACTAGAGTGACTAGAAATGCATACCACACTGAGTTGAACGTCATTTCTAAATAGTTCCCTGATGCAAAATAGTTCGTGTAGTTTCCAAGCGTTACTTGTCCATTGATGTCGAAAAATGATTTATAAAAAATCATTCCAAGTGGTGTTACTACGAATAATAACAACCAAATAAAGTATGGAATGGAAAATAAGAAACGGGATTGTTTAGTCATTTTCTTCTACCTCGTCTTCGTAGCTTTCTAGACGAGCATCGAAGTCTTCTTCACTTTCTCCAAAACGCATTACGTGGATGTCTTGTGGTTCAAAGTATAAGCCCACTTTAGATCCTACTTCTGCTTTACGAGTAGAGTGAATCATCCATTCATTGCCATTTTCGTCATAACAGATGATTTCGTAGTGAACTCCGCGGAATAATTGAGTATCTACTTCAACCGTTAATTTTCCTTTTTCAATTGTCGTTAACGCTAAATCTTCTGGACGAATCACGATTTCAACTTTTTCGTTTGGACGCATTCCGGCATCGGCACACTCGAATTCTTTTCCAACGAATTCTACAAGGTAGTCTTCCTTCATGACCCCATCAACGATATTACTTTCACCGATGAAGTCCGCAACGAAGCGGTTGATTGGCTCATCGTAAATATCGACTGGTGTTCCTGATTGAATGACTTCCCCTTTACTCATTACGAAGATTTCATCACTCATCGCCAACGCTTCTTCTTGGTCATGCGTTACGAAGATAAATGTGATTCCTAAACGTTGTTGTAATTCACGAAGTTCATATTGCATGTCTGTACGAAGTTTTAAGTCTAGCGCTGATAATGGCTCATCAAGTAGAAGTACTTCTGGTTCATTAACAAGCGCACGCGCAATGGCTACACGTTGTTGTTGTCCACCAGACATTTGTGAGATTTCACGGTTTTCATAGCCCGATAATTGAACCATTTTTAAAGCGTCTGCCACTTTTTCTTTAATGATGTTTTCTGGTGTTTTCTTTAAGCGTAATCCAAACGCGATATTTTCGAACACATTCATATGTGGGAATAATGCGTAGTCTTGGAAAACGGTATTAACTTTACGTTTGTTTGGTGGAAGTTTTGTAACGTCCTCGCCGTTTAAAGTTACTTTTCCGTTTGATACATCTGTAAATCCAGCAATGATACGTAAAATTGTTGTTTTACCGCATCCTGAAGGCCCTAGTAATGTATAGAATTTTCCTTTTTCGATTTCGAAATTAATATTTTTTAATACGTGAGTATCCTCATAAAATTTGTTCACATTCTCAAATGAGATAATGGTGTTGTTTGACATTGCTAGCACCTAACTTTCTTTATTATAAATAGGAATCTGTTGCCACGACTAACACTTTAGAAGTCGTTTTACCGGCATTACTAATTTGATGTTTGGCTTTTGCCTCGAAATAGAACGATTCTCCCTTGGAAACTATTTCGACTTGTTTTCCGACTTTGACTTGAATGGAACCTTCAAGTACATACCCAAATGTCTCTGACAGTGAAGGTTGGAATGTTTTATACGCTCCCCCAACTTGAAACTCCAGAATCACGGGTTCCATCTCATGCTCATTCGAATCTGGGTTGAGCCATGTCACCGTTGTATGGTGTTTAGCATCTTCCATCATCGTCATATCTTCCTCACGGTAAATCGTGAGTGCTTCTTCAGGGCCTTCATCAAAAAAGTCTGCAGCAGGACATCCTAATACTTCTAAAATATCGAAGAATGTATCCATGGATGGCGAGCTCAAATCATTTTCTAATTGCGAAATATATCCCTTTGACAAATCTGTTCTTTCCGCTAACTCTTCTTGCGTCAAACCCTTTTGAATTCGCAAGGCACGCAATTGATGTCCGATTTCCATTGTCTTCTCCTTTTAAACTAATTGTTTACTAACACAAAGAGTATTATACATTAAGTTTAGTAATAGTCAACAGAAAGAGCCTGAAAAAAACAGATTTTTTTAGAAGTTTTATTTAGCTTAAGATTGCTATTTTGACAGATAGTTTTTAGAGGAGATAAAGAGTTCCATTATCATATATGATAATGGAATGGAAAAATAGTAGGGCTTCATCAAAAACAAAAGGGATTCGCCAAGCGAATCCCTTTTGTTTTTGATGAAGTTAAACTTGGGTGCGACCACTCACCCTCACATCCTGAAGTTGAGTTCGTCTTCGCAGAAATCGCGTCCACTTCCCAAACCATACGCACATCGTTTTTACGATGCTTGCGTTGGTTTGGGCCAGTGGTCGATTTCTAACCGCGAAGACTCACATCCTGTTTAGTCGAGCTCGCAATCGCAGAAATGGCGTGCGTTTCCCGAAACATCCGCAGAACGTTTCACGTTCCTTCCGGTGTTCCGGTCCAACGTTCCATTTCTGAACGCGATTGCTCGCAACCTGAAGTTGAACTCGGGCTCACAGGACTGACGTCCACTTCCCGTAGTATCCGCACGACTTGTTCCAAGTCCCTTGCGTTACTCCGGTCCAGTGTTTCAGTCCTGAGCGTTCGCCCTCACATCCTGTTTAGTTGAACTCAGAAAAGCAGAAACGACGTCCACTTCGACAAACATACGCACGACTCGTTCCGAGTCCTTTACGTTGTTTGTCTCCAGTGATTCGTTTCTTACCGCTTTTCTTCGCATCCTGTTTTTAATGAGCTAGCATTTCTTGTGCGATTTCTAATCCGCTTAGTTTTGTTGGGTAGTATGTTGGCCAGTTATCCATTTCTTCTAATAGTTTTTCTTGGCTTTCATTTCCCATGAAGATGTGGAAGTGCTCAGCTTTTACTGGAGCGATGTTATGGTCACTAAACTGAACGTATTTTGGTGCGCCTTCTACTGGTGTTACTGCTTCAAATAAGAAACGAACTCCACGATTTCCTTTTTTATAAGTAAGAATCTTATAGCCAACATATTTATATTCAGCTTTGACCGTTGTTCCGTCTTCTTTTTTGAATTCCATTGTTTTATCAGTGATATTGATATTCGTGATATCTGATTTATATCCCTTAGTATAGTAGTCTTTGAATTCTTCTTTCGTCATTGTCTTTTTCAATTTTGCTTTATAATCAAAGACTTGGTCTAAAGTTCCATCGACTAAATAAGGATAAACAGATTGCCATTCTCCTGCATAATCCGATAAAGTACGATCTTTCACGGCACTATCTTCAAAGTATCCATTATGAACGGTCTTGTTATCTGTTGTTTTTTCAGGTTGGATGTCTTTTCCTGGTTGATCTGTTGTTTTCTTCAATGCTGCAAGATTTTCGCGCATTACTGAAATATAGTCTTCGCCTTTATCCATTTGCTCTTTCGTAAGAGACTCAATTGGATTTAAGACCGCAAGCTCGACACCTGTTTCATCGGCTAATGTTTTCGCAATTTTCTCAGATGCATTCTCTTCGAAGTAAATCACTTTAATGTCATTTTCTTTTACATATTTTGTTAATTCTGCAAGGCGTGAAGCACTTGGTTCAGCTTCAGGTGAAATTCCTGTAATTCCGACTTGGTTGAGATTGTAATCTAATGCTAAATAGCGGAACGCCGTATGTTGTGTCACAAAATTCTTTTGTTTCGCATCTTTAAATGCATTTGTGTAGTCATTATGCAATGCAGTTAATTTTTCAATATACGCATTGGCATTTTTCTCAAATACTTCTTTACGATCTGGGAAAGCTTCGACTAATTGTTTTGTAATGTTTTGAACCATTTTAATCGCGCGTTCTGGAGATAACCACACATGCGGATCATATTCATGACTATGACCTTCTTCTGAATGGTCATGATCATGTTCTTCTTCCTCTCCACCTGGTAGTAATACCATATCTTTTGTCGCACTAATTGGTTTTACTTTACTATCAGAGAGTGTCTTTAATACGGTTGGAATCCATGTTTCCATATATTCACTGTCATAAACTAGCGCATCCGCTTCACTCATTTTCGCAATTTCTTTGGCAGAAGGCTCGTAATCATGAGGTTCTACCCCTGCTCCAATCACTAGAGATACGTCTGCTTCATCCCCAACGATATTTTTTGTAAAGTCATAGATTGGATAAAACGTTGTTGAAATTTTTAGTTTCCCTTGTTTAGTTTGAGTACTTGAAGTGTTTGAATTATTCGTAGCACATCCGGCCACAACAAGTAAAAACAACATCAAAAATCCAATAAAGGTCGTTTTTTTCATGATAGATTCTGTCCCCTTTTCTTAAATCGTAATTCTTACGTTTTGTATTGTAACACCTTCTAAATCTCTTTGCAAGAATTTTTTCTGAAAACAAAATGGAAACATCTTTGGTTTGGATGGAATCTTTTTCAATAAAAAAAGCCTTATTCGCATCATCGCAGATAAGACTTCTCTTCTATTAGATTAATACTTTCGATAAGAACGATTGTGTCCGTTCCATTTGCGGATGTTCTAGGACCTCTTTTGGATGACCTTCTTCTACAATCACACCACCATCCATGAAGATTAGACGCGTTCCTACTTCACGGGCAAATCCCATTTCGTGCGTTACAACAACCATGGTCATGCCACCTGCTGCGAGTTCCTTCATCACGTTGAGCACTTCACCGACCATCTCTGGATCCAGTGCCGATGTCGGTTCATCAAACAAGAGCACATCGGGTTCCATCGCAAGCGAACGCGCGATTGCGATTCTTTGTTTTTGTCCCCCAGATAAGGAGTTCGGATAGACATCCGCTTTATCGGCTAAGCCCATTTTCTCCAGAAGCTCGTGCGCTTTTTGTTCTGCGACCGCCTTGTCGATTTTCTTCAATTGGATGGGTCCAATCGTGATATTTTCTAATACGGTTAAATGTGGGAATAAATTGAAATGCTGGAACACCATTCCTAAGTGTTGACGCACGCTATCGAGGTCCACCCCCTTTTCATTAATGCACTGATCTTTGAAGAATACCTTCCCGCTAGTGGGCTCCTCTAATAAGTTTAGGCAACGTAAGAAAGTCGATTTTCCCGATCCAGAAGGCCCGATAATCACGAGCACTTCTCCTTGTTCGATATGAGTTGTAATCCCATTTAAAACTGGCTTGTCGCCGTATTGTTTTTTAATCTCTTCTGTTCTAATCACTGGCTTGTAACTTCCTTTCTAGTTTGTCCATAAAGAATGCTATCGTCGTTGTCATGACAAAGTATAAGAACGCCGTCATTAAGAGTGGAATAAATACGGTAAAGGTTGCCCCACGAACCGTATCCGAGCTGTACATCAAATCATGAATCCCGATTAGAGACACGATGGAGGTTTCTTTAATTAAGGTTGCAAATTCATTCCCGATGGCTGGCAAAATATTTTTCATCGCTTGTGGTAATATAATTTGGCGCATCGCCATTCCTTTCGGCATTCCCATCGAACGAGCAGCTTCCATTTGTCCTTTATCCACTGATTGAATCCCACTACGGATGATTTCAGCGATATAAGCTGTCGTATTTACGGATACCGCGATGACTCCTGACAGGAAATCATTTAAATCAAGGACGGTCGCGAGTCCAAAATAGACTAAGTACAATTGAACCAAAAGAGGAGTTCCACGAATAATATCAATGTACACTTTCGCTGCATTCGATAAAACCTTATGAGAACTCAAACGAGCAAGAGCCATTAGAGTCCCACAGCCAACCCCTGCTACGACTGAGAAAAACGATAACAAAATCGTTGTTGTCGCCCCTTCCATAAACAGAGGCCAATATTTGAGAATTAATTCCATATTTTTTCCTTCTTTCTATTCAGACATTAAATTCGTATTGCGAATAATCGATTCTTTCAGTTTCCCTGAGGCTTCCAATGCATCGAGTACCTCTTGAACTTTTTTAAGGAAGACTTCATTCCCTTTTTGTGCGACTGACGCAGTTCCCGCATCTTCACTTGGAATCTCAACAGAAGCCACTGTCAAGTCACTATTTGCTTTCACAAATTCATCAGCCGCAATATTATCCATAATCACGGCGTCTAGTTTTCCTTGTTGAAGTGCTAAAATCAAAGTAGGATTCTTTGGTTGAGAGGTCAAATTGGCACCCGTTAATGTATCCTTAACGATTCCCTCTTGCGAAGTTCCTTTTTGAGCTCCAACATTTGCTCCATCGAAAGCGTCAATCGTCGTATATTTATCCGCATCTGTCTTCTTCACCACAGCGACCATATGGGAATCATAGTAAATATTAGAGAACGCTACTTCTTTACTACGCTCCTCAGTAGGAGTAATTCCAGCGAGAACTAAATCTACTTTTCCAGCTTTCATCGCTGCAATCAAAAAGTTAAATTCCATTTCTCTAATTTCCACTTCTACTCCTAAAGCTTCCCCGAGAGCGTTAGCAATATCGATATCAATTCCCACTACGGAATCTTTACCATCTTTCACATAATGCCATTCAAAAGGGGGATAGTCAGCAGTCGTCCCGATAACAATTTTCTTCTTCGTATAAATTCTATCTAACACTGCCGATCCTGTGCTATTTTCTGTTGGTGTTTGTTGGGTACATGCTGCCAGTAAGCCTATTAGTAACATAAGCATTGCGATAATCTTCTTCATTTGAAACCTCCTTATAAAATAAAAACGTCCCTTATGCTAAACGCATAAGAGACGATGTCTGTCGTGGTACCACTCTAAATTTGACGGGGAATTGCTTCCCGATCCTTTTGCTTGATAACGCATGTCCTGCGAAGATGGATACTAATTTCTCCATCTTTTCTACAAAGTGCGCTTCCAGAATTTCTAATCCGATGAGCTTCCACTCTACCTCATCTCGCTTTCGACGCCAAAATTCTGTACTCTCTTTGTCAATGAATTTAAGTATTTAAGTTGTTTTGTATTTTAGACCTATTTTTTTGGATTGTCAATCGAAAAATGAGAAAATCATTAAAATATGGTTTTATTTTCTTTCATGCTCCCTACTCGTCTCAACCTTTTCTTGCAATTTCCACCCAATCATCCAACCAATGACAAGCACATAATTTTCAATTGCCCCAACGAGATCGACAAAGGTAGCTCCCTCCAAATAAGCAAGAAGATGATTCGTACCAATCCCTAATCCGCCTACCATTAGTGCTCCTAAAACGACTCTCAAGTAAAACCAATCATACTTAACATTAACGGCGACTAAAATGATTAAAACCGCCAAATTCCAAAATCCAATTTCTCGTTGCCAACCAACTGCAACCCCGTATCCCGAGTGAGCTCCCATCACCTCTGGAAAGAAAATTTGATAAATCATTGCGCCTCCCATCGCCACCAATAGTATTATAAACAGTACTCTTAAAAATTTGTTCATCTTCTTCACCTCGTCATTCTTTATTTGAATTTTTTATCTGATTTTCCAAAATAAAAGAGCCCCAAGATTCTATCCAACAAATCGAATAGAAATCTAAGAAGCTCTTCTTGATTATTTGCTTAAACCTTCAATGATTTTATCTAGGTTCCATTTCATCATGCTGTAGTAGCTGTCTCCATCTTTTCCTTCTTCGGCAATTGAGTCTGTAAAGATTGTAGAGTGAATTGGTTTACCTGTTTCTTGAGATACAGTTTTCATTGGACGATCATCTACACTACTTTCAACGAATAATGATGGAACTTTTGATTCACGTAATTGACGAACCAATTTTGTGATTTGTTCTGGAGTTCCTTCTTCTTCTGTGTTGATTTCCCAGATGTACGCTGATTTAATATCGTACGCTTTAGAGAAGTACTTGAAGCAGCCTTCACTTGTTACGATTAAACGTTTTTCTTCAGGAATTTTCGCGATACGTTGTTTAGCATCTTTATCTAACGCTTCAAGTTTTTCAACATAAGCTGCTAGATTCTTTTCGTATGTTTCTTTGTTCTTTGGATCTTTTGCGATTAATTGTTTCGCGATGTTCTTTGCATAAATAACTCCGTTTTCGATGTTCAACCATGCATGAGGGTCTTCTTTTCCAGCTTCGTTTTGGCCTTCTAAGTAAATCACTTCAACGCCATCACTCACTGCAAAGTAGTCTTTATTGGCTTCTTTCTTGGCATTATTCACCATCTTCGTGAACCAAGCGTTCCCACCGTTTTCTAAGTTGATTCCATTATAGAAAATCAAGTCTGCTTTTTGAACTTTTTGAACATCTTCTGGTAATGGTTCATACTCGTGTGGGTCTTGTCCTACTGGAACAATACTATGTAAGTTTACTAAATCGCCGGCGATATTTTTTGTCATATCATAAATAATAGAGTTGGTTGTCACCACATTGATTTTTTCAGTATCTGCCTTTGAACTATTATCTTTACTTGTATCTTTACTTGTAGCGCATCCTGCAATTCCTAATACCACAAGAGCGGCTACTAAAAGTTTCTTCATGCTATTCATGAGATTTCCTTCTTTCTCTTTGTTTTGGTGAAACGATAAAACTTACGACAAAAAGTGTTGCTGCTGTTAATACGATGGTTGATCCAATAGCGATGTTAAACGTATATCCAATATACAATCCTAACACTGATGACAATGAGCCAAACGTTGCGGCTAAAATCAGCATTGTTTTCAGACGATTTGAATATAAATACGCTGTTGCTGCAGGGGTGATTAATAGTGCCACAATCATAACTGTCCCTACACTTTGCATCGCGGTAATCGATACAAGCGCCAAGAGGAACATCAATAAGTAGTGGTAAAATTGTACGTTCATCCCTGAAGATTGAGCAAAGACTGGATCAAAACTCGTTACTTGTAATTCTTTAAAATACGCTAAAATAACGACGACTACAATCACGCTCACCACCAATGTAATGAGTAAATCAATATCTTGTACGGCTAAAATATTCCCGAATAAAATATGGAATAAGTCTGTTGAACTCTTCGCCACACTAATCAAAATAACTCCCAATGCCAAAAACGAACTAAAGGTAATCCCGATAGCAGTATCGCCTTTGATAGTACTATTTTGATTCACAAATGCAATAAGGAACGATGCTAATAACCCGAACACGAGGGCTCCAATAAAGAAGTTAATGCCTAAAATAAACGACAACGCTACACCCGGTAATACCGCGTGAGAGATAGCGTCCCCCATTAATGACATCCCTCTTAGAATGATGAAGCATCCTAAAATTCCGGCAACCGCACCAATCACGACTGCTGAAACAAGCGCATTTTGTAGGAAATGGAATTCCATTAACCCTTCAATGAAATTATGCATGTTGCTCACCTCCTTGTGGAATATAAACACTTCCGCCGTATACATCATCTAAGTACTTCTTAATGAATACGTCTTCTGTTTTTCCAGAGGCTACAATCGCGTGTTTGACAAGAATCACATGGTCAAAGTATTCTTTCACCTTCGATAAGTCATGGTTGACCATTAAAATAGTCTTCCCTTCCTCTTTCCATTTACGGAGAATTGTCATAATGACTTTCTCACTAAGCATATCAATCCCTACAAATGGTTCATCAAGGAAAATATATTGTGCTTCTTGAACCATGCAACGTGCTAATAGTACACGTTGGAATTGACCACCAGAAAGAGCGCCGATTTGGCGAGATGCTAAATCAGTTAATCCAACTTCTTCAATGGCTGCATCGACTTTTTCCCAATCTTCTTTCGTCAAACGTTGCAATGGTTTCTTTTTAACAGTTCTTCCTAAAGCAACGCACTCACGAATGGTGATTGGAAATGTAAAGTCAATGTGGCTTTTTTGTTCGACATAGGCGATTTTCTGTAATACTTTTTTTGTGGGTTCTCCATCAATCAGAATTTCTCCTGATGATTGAATAAGTCCTAATATTGCTTTTAATAATGTTGATTTACCTGCACCATTGGGCCCAATAATCCCAGTAATGGTTGGTCCTTCAATGGTTGCATTACAATCTTTTAAAACATGTGGTTGCATCGCATACGATACTCCAACATTTTTAATCGTAATCAATGAATTCATCCCCTCACTTTATGTAGATTCTACATTTATTAGGTTACCCTAAAAAAATAATTTCGTCAAGTGTTTTTTTAGGTTTGCCAAAAAAATTTTCAGAAAATTTTTGAAAACTAGACGTTAACATAACTGTTAATTAACAAATATGTTAATTTTCACTCCTTTTGAAAACAAAAAAGACGCCTTCCGTTACCCGAAAGACGTCTCATCTTTATATTTATTTTGTTAATAATGCTGCAGCTACTTCATCACAAATAACTGTAACTTTTGGATGCTTTTGTAAGATACTTGCTGGAACTTCCTCTGTGATAGGACCTTCCACTAATCCTTTAATCGCATGGATTTTCTTAGGTCCGAATGCAATTAACACGATTTCTTTTGCATCCATGATGGATTGTAGTCCCATTGAATAAGCGTAGCGTGGTACATCTTCTTCTTTTTCGAAGAAGCGTTTGTTCGCTTCAATGGTTGATTCTGTTAAATGAACCTTATGTGTGCGTTGAGTGAATGGTGTACCAGGTTCGTTGAATCCGATATGTCCATTACTTCCGATGCCTAATAACTGCAAGTCTACTGGATTTTCTTGAAGAACACGTTCATAACGTTCAACTTCTGCATCTACGTCTTTTGCAATCCCATCTGGTAAATAGCTATGTTTAAATGGCTTCGCATTGAAAAGATATTCATTCATGAAATAAGCGTAGCTATGTTCGTCCGTTGGTGCCAATCCAACATATTCATCTAAGTTCACTGAGATACGATCTGAAAAATCTAAATCGCTATTTCTAAGTAATTCATATAATCCAATTGGACTTGAGCCTGTCGCTAGTCCAAACACTTTCGCTCCTTCGCCGTGTGCGCGTTTAAAAATCTCAAAAGCCGCTAATGCGCCTTCTTCTTGAGTTTTAACAACAATAACTTCCATTAACAATACCTCCCTGAATTCCCTTTCAAAAAAGGGTACTAAAAACATGAACAGCTGCTTAACTATATTATAACAAAAATTCAGAGGTCTTTAAATAGCTAAATTCATTTTAGTTCATAAAATCTTCGTCATACACCATCCATTGTTCGTAATGTTTCGCCTCGAATGCCTCTGTTGGTCGTGCAGCCTCGATTACAAGTGGAGACGCATTTTCAACGCTCACTTCTTCAAGTGGAACCCACACAATCCCCTTCGAATCGTTCTTCTCTGCGCTCGTCACGAAATCTTCTACCGTTTGAGCACCCTTTTCTTCAATATCGATGGTAAACAAGACAAACTCATGATGCACGCGTGCAATCTCTGGAACGGTCAGAAATACATCGCGAATCGTATTTTGGTGAATGGCAGACACTTGGAACCCCGTCTCCTCTAGCATTTCTCGTCGCAATGTTTCTACCAGACTCTCGCCTTCTTCCGGCGTTCCTCCCGGCAAATCAAATCTTCCGCGGTATGGTCCACGCGTCTTACGAATACAAAGGATGCGTCCCTCGCGAATACAAACACCATACACGCCAAAATGGTTCATTTCTTTCATTGTCTTCCTCCACGAAAATAGAGGTGGCACGCCACCTCTATATCTTTTTTCTGAAGCCGTTAATGTGACTTCCTTTGTTGGGATTCTACTCCATGTTTTACAGCTAATCGGATGATCCAGTAGAACAAATATAGAGCAACTCCCATCAGTGCAAACGTCCCCAGAAACATTGGTAATACTAAGTCCATAAAGACCACCTCCAATGAAATTGAAAACTATTAACCGACTATTGTTACCTTCATTATAGCACTCCTTATTTGAAATTCAATAGAGCGTGTACTCGGAATAACAAAAAAGCCATCCCACCAGTTGCCTGATAGGAATAGCCTTTTAACTTTTATTTCCAAAAATCATCGTAGATTGTAATTGGTAAGTGACGTTTATGTTCTGTCTTTCGATACCAATTTTCAATCGTCTCTGCTGCTTTTTCGTAGATGTCTTTTCCTTCGAGATAATCATCAATCTCTTCGTAAGTCACCCCAAGTGCTACTTCGTCTGGAAGGGATGGGCGGTCTTCTTCAAGGTCTGCCGTTGGAACTTTCAAGTATAAATGCTCTGGAGCCCCTAGCACTTGTAACATCGCACGGCCTTGACGTTTATTGAGACGCCATAGCGGAGTGATATCTGCAGCCCCGTCCCCAAATTTCGTATAGAAACCGGTCACCGATTCTGCCGCGTGGTCTGTCCCAATTACAGCACAACCCGTTTGGCCGGCAATTGCATATTGAGCAACCATGCGTTCACGCGCCTTGATATTTCCTTTGTTGAAGTCTGAAATTTCCATTCCTAAGGCTTCAATACTGCGTTCAGACGCATCTACCGCATCCTTCACGTTTACTCGTAGCACATCCGTCGCCTTCATAAAGGCAATCGCGTCCATGGCATCTTGTTCATCTACTTGCACGCCGTAAGGAAGGCGCACGGCATAGAAGCGATACACTTTTTGGTCTTGTTCTTCGTTTAATTCATCAATTGCCATTTGTGCCAATTTTCCAGCAAGCGTTGAGTCTTGTCCGCCGCTAATTCCAAGGACATACCCATTCAAGAAGGGATGCTTTGCAAGATACGCCTTTAGGAAATCAACGGTTTTACGAATCTCTTCTTCCGGATTGATGGTTGGTTTGACACGAAGCGTTTCGATAATTTTTTGTTGTAATGGTCTCATAACGTTCCCCTTACTTTGCGTTTTCTTTAGCCAACTGTTCTGATTTAATACGCACTTCTTCTCTGATTTCCGCAATACTTGCCAATTTTTGGTCGTATGTCTTTTGAGAGAGGTCGACTGGATATTGCTCTGGGTTCAAGATACGTTTGTATTCGTCCCATAGCGCTTCGATTTGCTCGTCTTTGTACGCTTTAATCTCTTGAAGTTTTGGCAATTCATACACGCGTTTTCCGTTATTGAAAATCGGTTGTAAAATTGGACGCGCAGTAAAGTCTTTCACTGTTTTATTGATATAAGTGTAGACTGGGTGGAACATAAAGAGTTCGTCTAATTGATCTGGACGTTCATCCCATAGCGCAATGTAGTCCCCTTCAGATTTTCCGTCTGAATTACGTGTAATACGCCATACTTGTTTCTTACCAGGTGTGGATACTTTTTCCGCATTATTCGAAATCTTCATTGTATCTACCATTACGCCGTTTTCGTCTTCGATACTTACAAGCTTGTACACACAGCCAAGCGCTGGTTGGTCATACGCTGTAATTAAACGAGTTCCGATTCCCCAAACGTCAATTTTAGCACCTTGCATCTTCAAGTTAAGGATTGTTTTTTCATCTAGGTCGCTTGACGCGTAAATTTTCGCTTTTGTAAATCCAGCTTCGTCTAATTGTTGACGAACTTTTTTCGACATATACGCCATGTCACCACTGTCGATACGAACGCCTAAGAAATTAATCTTGTCACCGAATTCTTTGGCTACACGGATGGCATTTGGAACACCAGATTTCAAGATATCATACGTATCCACTAAGAACACGCAGTCACGGTGACTCTCAGCATAGGCTTTAAACGCTTCGTAGTCATCACGGTACGCTTGTACTAATGAGTGGGCATGTGTTCCAGAAACTGGAATGCCAAACATCTTGCCGGCACGAACGTTACTTGTCGCATCACATCCACCGATGTACGCTGCACGTGTTCCCCAAATTGCCGCATCTAATTCTTGCGCACGACGAGTTCCGAATTCTAATACTGGATCGTCTCCTGAAACCATACGTACACGGCTCGCTTTTGTTGCGATCAGTGTTTGGAAGTTGACGATATTTAATAAGGCTGTTTCAATTAATTGGCATTCCGCAAGCGTTCCTTCTACTTGCACCAATGGTTCGTTCGCGAAAACGAGTTCTCCTTCTACTGCTGAGCGGATGCTTCCTTTGAATTCGAAGTTTTCTAAGTATGTTAAGAATTCTTCTGGATAATGTCCAAGTCCACGTAAATAGTCAATATCCGTTTTTGAGAAACGTAATTGTTCAATAAAGTGGACAATGCGTTCTAGTCCCGCGAAAATCGCATATCCATTTTCAAATGGTAACTTTCTGAAATATGCTTCGAAAATCGCTTTTTTCTCAGACACACCGGTTTCCCAATACGTTTTCATCATATTAATTTGGTATAGGTCTGTATGTAGTGTTAAACTATCATCTTTATAAACTGAGTTCATCTATTGATACCCCTTTTTTATTGTAATTACCTCTCTATTTTACACCAGTTCTGGACAATTGTACATGGATGGAGACTTGAAGAAAAAAAGCAAGTCCTTCGTTAGACTTGCTTTTTGCTCTATTTATTTTTTATAGGTCTAAGAATCCTTCGTGCGGAGTCATGTTAAAGTATTCCGCAATTTCTTGTAATTGCTTATCTGTAATTTCTTGTAGGATTTTTCCGCCTTGTGCACCGACTTGAGAGTAAATCATCGCAGCTTTTTCAATCACTTCGATTAAACCATATGTTTCATCCAGCGTATCGCCTGATGCAAATAATCCATGGTGTGGCCAAATCACCGCTCTAAACTCAGCCATCTTCGCAGCTGTTGCTTCCCCAATCTCGTTTGTTCCAGGTGTCATATAAGGAATTACGCCGATACCTTCTGGGAAGACGACGATGGATTCCGCTTGCATTTTCCAAAGTAGTCTTGATAAATGACGTTCGTCTAATGGTTGTGTGAAGCTTAATGCGATTAAGTTTGTTGGGTGGCAATGGAAGACTACTTTATGATTTGGATTCACCTTGAGTCGTTCGATGTGGCTCATTAAGTGGCTCGCGAATTCTGAGGTTGGTTTTCCGCCATCTTCGAATCCCCATAGTAACTCTGCTTTTTGTCCGTCTTCTGAAATACGAACCAAGCCTAAATCAAGAAGCGGTTGATTGGTGACATTTCTGAAGTAACGGCCTGTCCCTGTTACTAAGTAATAGAATCCTGCAAGTGTAGAGGCGTCGAATCCTAAGTCGAGGACACGTTTGACTTCTCTCACATCTTCATAACCTTCTACTTCGCTAGCTTCTAGACGTACTGATACGTTCCCGCCATTACGTTCATCCCAGTAACGTAAGTACGATTCTTTGGTCAGTTCACATAATTTTTTTACCGCTGGTGATTCAATAAATTTTGTCATTTTTCAATTCTCCCTTAATTTCTTTTTGATAATACTTGTTCTTCGGTTGCTTTGACTTCATTATACCATGCAAGCCCGACTGTAACACTATTGATTTTAAGGAGTTTAGACAAACAAATAACCGATAACACTCCTTGAGTATTACCGGTCTTCCATTATTCTGCTTTATTCGAATTTTCCTTTATTCGCTTCATTCGCTGTTTTCAAATCAATTTGAAGAAGGTTGACTAAGTTTACGTCATCAATCGTTGCTTTTCCTTTATCGTCGACTTTAATCGCTAAATAGTGCGTATTTCTTGGAAGATAATCCATACCTTCTAAGTTCACTCCCAAATTCGATTTAAACCCTAGGGCTGCTAATCGATAAATCAACTTAAGCAATAGGGCTTTAGAGAAATCAGATTGTCCTATCTTTTGAGATTCCTGGATCAACCCTTCAAAGAAAGCTTGATTGTCTCTTTGATAACTTGCTTGTACTTCATATTGATAGAGATCTACTTTTGGAGCTTGGAATTTCAAATACACGGTATCCCCATCGACTTTATAATCTTCCAGCGTGTAAGCTCCTGCTTTCCCTAGTGAGTTTGTATTTACTTTTAAATACATAGGTCCATAAACTTTAATAGGATAAGTAACTCCTTGAAACTCTATCTCTGCATCATTAGAGAAGGTTGGTCTGGATTCTGTCACCATCTTCACCATATACCCATTCCATAGTTTATCAAAAAATTCTTCTTGATTAGAGGTAGTTGTGGCATTTAACAGCGCATCAAAATTTTCTTGATTTACAAAGACAGCGTCCACTAATTTTAATGCTTCTTGTACTTTACTATCTGTAATGCTCTTTTTCTTCTCTGCAAGATCTTCTGCTGCTTTTTTCACCCCAGATAAAGGCATTTTTATAGTTTTGCCACTATTAGATTCTACATACGTTTGTTCGTAATTCCTTAATGGAGGCATTTTAGCATCCCAATCAAAGGAAGCCGCTGGACCAGTAACATCATTTTTATGATAAACCGTAGATTTCGTTTGAGCTTGTGTGGTTTCACTTGTAGCAGATGGAGTAGCTGAGCAGCCTGCAATGACGAATGAACAGAATAACGAGCTCCCTACTAGAAGTAATTTAAGTTCTTTTTTCATTGAGTTCTCCTTAATACTTTTAAAATAGCAATCTTTGAAAGTTTATTTATATGAATTTTATTATAGCATACTCCTTTGATTCTCAAAACTTTCTTTCTATAAAGACTAAAAAAGCACCCCTACAAATGTAAGAGTGCTCAACGACTTTCATTATTGTAATTTTTCTAAGTCGGCTTGTAAGGCAGCTACTTTTTCTTTTGCAGCTTCTTCACTATCTGCTTTCGCTCCGATATAGAACTTAATTTTTGGTTCTGTACCACTTGGGCGAACCGCAATCCATGATCCGTCTTCCAAGATGTATTTCAATACGTTAGAGGTTGGAAGTCCAATTTCAGAAACGACCCCATTCGCATCTTTTTGCTCATTCACTGCGAAGTCTTGAGCTAATGCTACTTTCAATCCTCCAAAGCTTGTTGGAACTGAAGAACGTAAGCCATCTAATAAAGCTTTAATTTTTTGTGGTCCTTCTAAACCAGCGACTGTTACAGAGATTGTCTTTTCTAAGAAGTAACCATGTTTTGCATATAATGCTTGAAGACCATCATATAAAGTTTTGCCTTCGTTCTTGAAGCGTGCAGCTACTTCTGTTAGTAATAACACTGCTTGAACCGCATCTTTATCACGGACGAATGATTTCACAAGGTATCCATAACTTTCTTCGAAACCGAACATGAAAGTATGTTCGCCAGTTTCTTCGTCGTGTTGGATTTGCTCTGCGATAAATTTGAATCCTGTTAATACATTCATCATTTCAGCGCCATAGCTTTTAGCCACAGCTGTTGGAAGTTCGCTACTTACGATTGATTTCACGACAAGCGCATTACTTGGAAGAGTTCCTGCTTGTTGGTGAGCATATAATAAGTAATCGACTAAGATAGCCGCGATTTGGTTCCCTGTAATTACTTGGTAGCTTCCATCTGGTAAGCGTACTGCAGCACCCATACGGTCCGCATCAGGGTCAGTCGCTAATAATACATCAGCGCCTACTTTTTTCCCTAATTCTACCGCATATTCAAATGCGCCTGCTTCTTCAGGGTTTGGAGATTTAACTGTTGAGAAGTCTCCATCTGGCACCGCTTGTTCTTCAACCACATGCAATCCTTTGAATTCTGCTTGTTCTAATGCTTTTTCTACAAGCATTAACCCAGTTCCGTGTAATGGGGTATAAACGACTGATAATCCTTCTACATCGCTAAGAAGTTTTGGATTCACAGATACCGTTTTGATTTCTTTCAAGTACGCATCATCGACGTCTTTCCCGATAATCGTTACAAGGCCTGATGCTTCTAATGCATCATCATCTAGCACTTCGATTTCAAGTGGATTTGCCACTTGGCGAACGTATGCAGTTAAAGCATCTGCATCTTTTGGAGGCATTTGACCGCCGTCTTCACCATATACTTTATATCCATTGTAAGCTGCTGGGTTATGACTAGCTGTAATCATAATTCCGGCAAATGTATGCAAGTAACGTACCGCGAATGATAATTCTGGCGTTGGACGTAAGCTTTCAAATACATATGACGCAATGCCATGAGTGGCTAATGTACGTGCAGATTCCATTGCGAATTCTGGTGAAAAATGACGTGAATCATAAGCAATCGCTACGCCACGTTTTTTCGCTTCTTCCCCGTAACTTTCAATTAAGCGTGATAATCCTTCTGTTGCCTGACGAACAGTGTAAGTGTTCATGCGATTGATCCCAGGTCCAACAATTCCACGCATTCCCGCAGTACCAAATTCTAATGGTGTATAGAAGGCTTCCTCTTTTTGAACGTCATCCATTGATTGTAATTGCACCTTTAATCCTTCTTCTAGTGCATCAAAAGATTCCCATAGTTTTGCTGTTTCTTTCCAACTCATTTGCATCCGTCTCCTTCTATTGAGTAATTCTGTCTTACCTTCTTTTATTATCCCCGATTTTCCGAATAGTTTCAACCTCTTTGTGAATTAAAAATCAAGATTTTTAACTTCAAAGCCGTATTCCTGAATATGTGTTTTCAGCATATGCAAGAATCGCTCTGCTTCCTTCGATAATTTTCGCTGATCATGTTGCAAGATCCCCAGTTCCATCGTATCTTCCACGTCCAGAGGAACCGCAACAATCTTATCATCGTTCAGCTTGCTACTAATAATCCCTGAACTAATCGTGTATCCATTTAATCCGACCATTAAATTAAAGATGGTCGCACGGTCACTTACCTTAATGCTCTTCTTATGCTCCATCGTGCTGAGGATTTCCTCTGAGAAGTAGAATGAGTTTTCTTCTCCCTGTTCATAGGATAAATAAGGATAGTCTTCTAATTCTTCTAGCGCAATGCTCTCTTTTTCGGCAAGTGGATTTTGAGTACTTAAGAATACGTGTGGTTGTGCCGTGAAGAGTGGCGTGAAGACTAAGTCCTTTTCTTTGAATAATTTTTCCATGACTTTACGGTTGAAATCATTCAAATACAAGACACCAATCTCACTCTTATAGTTCGTTAAGTCTTCTAAAATGTTTTGTGTTTCTGTTTCGCGAAGCGTGAATTGATATTCGTCTCCAGCTTCCTTTTGAATAAAATCTACAAAGGCATGGACCACAAAGGCATAGTGCTGAGCGGATACTGAGAATGTTCGTTTCCGTTTGGTTTGTCTTTTGTATTTTTCTTCCATCAAATTCACTTGATCGAGGACTTGACGAGCATATACAAGAAATTCTCGTCCTTCTGCCGTCAAAGTAATTCCCGTATTTCCACGTTGAAAAAGCGTAATATCCATCTCGATTTCAAGTTCACGAATGGCCTTCGACAAACTTGGTTGGCTGACGTATAACTCTTTAGCCGCCTCATTCATCGAACCTTTTTCAGCAATTTTTTCAAAATAAATGAGTTGCTGAATTCTCATGCAACCACTCCCTTCTATTAGATTTATTGTACCATCTTCTTTGGAAAATAAAAATAAACTCCTCCATGCAATTACATGAAGGAGCCGATAGGAATTCTGTTGATTAGTCTTGGAATTTGAAGACTACTGAAGAATCGTATAGTTTTAATACTTTTTCAAATACAAGCTTGCTTGCAATCGCAGCAGCAATTGGAACAGCTAACCATACAATAGCAGCTAATCCAACATTCAATCCTGCATCAATAGAAGCTAATGGTCCTACTAAACCTACAAGACCGAATCCAGCAGATTGTGGAGTACCACTTACTGAGAAGAGCGCTACAGGAATCGCTGAAAGAATTGCTGTCGATAAACATGGAATCAAGATAACTGGATATTTGAATAAGTTTGGCATCATTAATTTCATTGCTCCTAAAGCAATCGCTAATGTTACCCCTGATTTATTCACTTTCCATGAATGAACTACTAATGCTACAGCGGTTGCAGCAACCCCCATTGCAGCAGCCCCGGCAGACACACCGTTTAACTGAATCGCTAAACCAATCGCTACTGTAGAGATTGGTGAGATGATTAAAAATGCGAATGAGCAGCAGATTAAGATAGACATCAAAATTGGTTGTAATGTTGTGAACTCGTTGATCACTTGACCAATCGCTGCAGTAATCATTTTAACGTATGGTAAGAGTAATAATCCGATAAACGCAGATCCAACCCCAACGACGATTGGCATTGCAACCACTGCTGTTGAACCAAATTTATCTTTAATGAGCATCAACATTCCAACTGCAATCGCAGCGGTCACCATGGTATTGATTAAGTCCCCTGTTCCAGCACCTACATAAGCTTTCAATTCAGCATTGTAAGTTACAACCCCACTGGCTACAAAGCAGGCACCTGCTGTTACCATCATTTCCATTGGTTTAAATCCAAATTGTAAAGCGATTAATCCACCAATGATAAGGGGCGTTGCTAATTGGAAAATTACTGCAATTTGTGTAATTGTTACAGCAATTGGATATTGACTAAAATATTTTAAGATTGCAGATAAAACAGCGTTTGGAATTAGACCAACAATAACCCCTAGTGCTGTTCCTGATAAGATTTTATTGATAAAGACTTTTCCAGTCATTTTTGTTTGAGCCTGAGCTTCCATAATTTCCCCTCTTTCTTGAGCTATTTAGCTCCTAAAATTTGTTCTTTACAATGAACTAAAGCTGTAAGAAAAGCACAATACGGTGTTGGTATTCCATATTTCTTACCTTTACGAACAACCGCACCATTAATATAATCAATTTCTGTTAAACGATTATTTTTATTCAAGTCTTGATACATAGATGGATAATGAAGTCCAATTGTCTTACAATTATAACAATTACTCTCGATATATTCAACAATTTCTGAAACATTTATTTCGATATTTTCAAATTTTGCAACATCTGCAAATTCTTTCACAATATTTTCAACAATCATATGAGCATCTGTAGTAGATCCAAACTCATACATATTACTTAATAAAATGGTACATAAGCCATTCATTGTACCATTGACACAAGCCTTCTTGTAGATGGCATATAGGATATTCTCTGAATAATTAGCGTTTAAACCTGCGCTATTCAATACCTCAACAATTTCAAGAGCTCCTTCTTTTGCATCGTCAGTATCCACTAAGTTCTTCAACGCAACTGTTCCACTACCAAATAGTTTCACTCGTCCTGGACCTTCCATTCCTGCAGTCCACATAGTATTTCCTATAAAGATATTTTCTTTAGGAACAAATTTTTCAATGACTTCTTCGTGACCAATACCGTTTAGTAAGCATAGCACCTTAGTCTTTTCATGAATAACAGGTTTTAAATCATTGAGCATTTTTTCTAATTGCATTGCCTTTGTAAATAGAATAATCAAATCACTCGTCGCAGACTCTGTTACTTCACTTTGGAGTAGCGCTGGTAATTTTACAACGACTTCCTCTCCATTG
This sequence comes from Granulicatella sp. 572.rep1_STHE, assembly GCF_001073445.1. Classification (NCBI taxonomy): domain Bacteria; kingdom Bacillati; phylum Bacillota; class Bacilli; order Lactobacillales; family Carnobacteriaceae; genus Granulicatella; species Granulicatella sp. 572.rep1_STHE. The sequence goes on from NZ_JVBO01000030.1 coordinate 68,239, forward strand.
AAGTTTGCTTTTAATCCCTCTTTTTGAATGGCTTCTACATGATCTTTCCAACCATCTACTAGTACTACTTCGTGCCCCGCGTTATGCAACATCAATCCGAAACGACTTCCCATCGCTCCAGCACCAGCTATTGTTATTTTCATACTTATTCCTCCTTAATTTAAATAGACATTGCTTCTCATTTTTTTCTTTGATAAAATAATGTGTAAGATTTCACTTAAATGACGAGGAGACATTCAAATGGATATTAAACATCTACAATACTTTGTAAGTATCGTTGACCATGGGGGATATTCCCCAGCTGCACGCAGTTTATTCATCACACAACCTACCCTTTCCCAAACCATTAAAAAATTAGAATCAGAATTACATACTCCTCTTTTCATTCAGCAAACAAACGGAATCAGCTTAACGGATGCTGGGCAAATTCTTTACGAAGAAGCGAAAAAAATCATTTTACAGTTAGAAGAAACTGTTCAAAAGATTCAAAAGCTAAATCGCCCGCAAAAAGAAACGATTCGAATAGGTCTCCCAACTCTTTTTGCCATTAAATTAATGCCAGTATTCTCAAGATTTATGATGTCCCACCCAACAGTTCATCTAACAATGATTCAAGGTGGATCTAGAGAACTACAAACAGCTCTCGTCAATGGCGAAATTGATCTTGGAGTTCTTTCGTTTCCAAAGATTGAAACCGATATTTACCTTGAGCCTTTTCAAAAAGAATTTTTGGGATACCATGCTAGTATCGTCGTTCCGAAAGGGCATCCGTTTGAACAGGCATCCTCACTCACCTTTGAACATCTCAAAAATGAACGTTTCAGTACTTTATCAAGAAACTTTATGTTAGGAAAACTACTGCATACTCGTTCTAGAGACTTTGGATTTGAGCCTCATATTGTTTATACAGATGATAATTGGGAAGTTTTGCTAGCTAGTTTAGCAACCTTTAATTCCATATGCATTATGGCCCATGAATATAAGGAATTTTATTCTGATGCTTCTCTTACTTGGATCCCACTAGACGATAAGAAGAGTTTCTTCCCTATTGGAGTGGCTTATCTTCCAAATCAAACTTATTCGCAAAATACAATCGAATTAATAGAATTATTGCGAGATTTGTAAGTTTTTATCTCTATTTATTGTACAATGTTTGTGATTTTTTTACCAATTGAGTTTTTTTATACCTCTATAAGATTTTTCTATAGTCTTCTTACTAAAAAAGGACATCAAGTTTAGGAGTTCTCCTAAGCTTGATGCCCTTTTTTGTTGGGTTTAATCTATATTTTTACTAAATTGCCCAGTCTCCGTTGCGGAAGATTGGAACGACAGTACCGTCTTCACGGATACCATCAACGTTCATTTCTGGTCCACCAATCATGAAGTCCACGTGAACATCCGCACGGTTTAATCCAGCTTCTCTTAATTCTTCTTCAGTTTCGAATTTTTCTCCACCTTTAACGCTTGTTGCATAAGCAGAACCAATTGCTAAGTGGTTTGAGGCATTTTCATCGAATAATGTGTTGAAGAATGTAATGCCTGATTGAGAGATTGGTGATGGGTCACTTACGAGTGCAACTTCACCTAATCCACGAGCACCATTGTTTTCGAATACTAAGTCTTTCATTACTTGGTCGCCTTTTTCAGCAGATACTTCTGTGATTTGACCGTCTTTGAAAGTCACTTTGATGCCTTCGATAATGTTTCCGTTGTAACTTAATGGTTTTGTACTTGATACGTATCCATCAGCTACGCGGAAATCAGGAGCTGAGAAGACTTCTTCTGTTGGCATATTTGCGATGAAGTGTTCTCCTTGAGCATTGATGCTTCCAGCACTCTCCCAAACATGGTTTTTAGGCATTCCTAGGGTTAAGTCTGTCCCTGGTGCAGTGTAGTGTAATTTCACGAATTGTTCTTTGTTTAAGATAGCTGCTTTTTTGTCTAATTTTTCTTCATGTTCTTTCCATGCTGCTACTGGATCATCAGCGTAAACACGGCAAGTTTTGAAGATTTGATCCCATAATAAATCTACTGCTTCTTCGTCCGTTGCAGCATTAGGGAATACTTTCTTCGCCCATTCTTTACCAGCCGCAGCGGCTACTGTCCAGCTCACTTTGTTGGCTTGTGTTGCTGTACGTAATGGTTTTAATGCAAGACTTAATGCTTTTGTTGATTGTTGTAGACGTTCTGCTGATACTCCAGCAAATGCGTCTGGGTCAGCTGAGCGAACGTTTAAGCGGCTTGCTTTCTTCTCTAATAAGTAGTTCATTTCTGCTACACGGTATTCTGGAACGTTTGTGATACGGTCTTCAGCTGCGTGTAATAAGCGTTCACGGCCTACGAAATCGTCTGCCCATGATACAATAACTTCGCTTGCTCCGTGTGCGTAAGCTTCTTTTACTAATAAACGAGCTAATGGTGCTTGGTCTACGTCAATCACAATATTCACTGTGTGACCTGGTTGCACGTTAATCCCTGTTGAGATTAATAATTTAGCGTATTTTTCTAAATTTTTGTCGAAATCTTTCAATACCATATTGACACTCCTTTTAATATAACTATCTTCATCCTATCATATTTCTAGTCGAAATTCTTATAAAACACTTCATCTAAGTACAGTCCGTGAGCAGGCGCGGTTGGTCCAGCCACATTTCGGTCCATCGCTTCAAGAATTTGCTTCATTTCTTCCACTTCTCGTAAGCCATCTCCAATTTGAAGCGCCGTTCCAACTAAAATGCGAACCATATTGTAGAGGAAACCTTTCCCTTCAAAAGTAAAAATTAATTCATCACCGTTTCTCTTCACTTCTGCTTTCGTCACAACGCGAACTTTGGAGTCTTTATCGCTTTTTGTCGAACAAAAACTTGTAAAATCATGTTCTCCAATCACTGCTTCAAAAGCCTTGTTGATGCGGTCTACATCCGTTTTGAATGGGTGATGCAGCTCATACTGACGAAGAAACGGACTCTGCACAGGTGCATTCGTTACTTTATAAATATATCGTTTTCCTGTCACACTATAGCGTGCGTGAAAGTCTTCAGACACCGCTTCTGCTCTTAAAATACGGATTGCAGTTGGTAACAAACTATTCATCGCACGAACGAGTGAAGCTGCCTCAATGGCTTTCGGATAGTCGATATGAACTACTTGACCGTTGGCATGTACCCCAGAGTCTGTACGTCCAGATCCACTAACTGGAATGTATTGACCCTTTGTCATCTTTTTCAGTGCCTTATTCAGTTCTGCTTGAATACTATTCCCATTCTCTTGCACTTGAAATCCAACATAGGGAGTTCCATCGTATTGAATAACGAGTTTATATCGCTGCATCTTTTTCCCTTCTTTCAAAAAAGAGCTTGACAAGTCAAGCTCCTTATTTTTTATGCTTTAAATACAAATAATAAAATGGTTACGGCCACTAGGGATAATCCCGCAATGGCATCACGCATTTCATAATGTAGGACACGGTATTTACTACGTCCGTCTCCTCCTTGATATCCACGTGCTTCCATGGCTGTGGCCAAGTCTTCTGCACGATTCAATGAGCTCACAAAAAGCGGAATAAGAATTGGAATAATCGCCTTCATTTGTTCAAAGAGATTTCCTTCTCCAAAATCAACCCCACGAGCTCGTTGCGCGTTCATAATTTTTTGTGCTTCATCCATTAAGGTTGGAACGAAACGAAGCGCAATCGATAGCATTAACGCAACCTCATGTACCGGAAACTTCACAATAGAAAGAGGCTTCATCACCGCTTCAATGGCATCTGTCAACTGCAAAGGTGCAGTTGTTAGCGTTAAGAGCGTTGAGAATGAGATAATTAATACGAATCGTAAAAAAATGAATATCGCGTTAATAATCCCATCGGAAGTCACTTGAAGGAATCCCCATTTAAAGTAAACTTCCCCTCCGCTGGTGAATAGGATTTGAAGTGCTACGGTAAATAGAATGACCCAAATTAATGGGCGAATTCCTTTCCAGAAGAATCCTAGAGGAATCTTTGACAACAGTAACGCAATAAGTGTATAGGCAATCAACAAGCCATAGGTTATCCAGTTATTGGCCAAGAAGATGACTAATACAAACGCAAATGTTCCAATTAATTTCGTTCTTGGATCTAGTTTATGGATCCATGAGTCTCCTTGTAAATAACGTCCTAATATCAATTTATCGAGCACTTGCTTCACCTCCTAAATTAGAGTGTGAAACCAGTAAATCCGCTAATTGATCTAACGTCATTGGACGCTCTTCGGTTGAAAAACCTTTTGCTTTTAGCTTTTCCACAAATTGAATCGTTGAAGGAAGGCCTAATTGTTTTTCTTGTAGCCAACGTGCATCTGCGAACACTTCTTCAGGCGTACCAGTTTTTACAACCGTCCCTTTTTCACAAACAATCACGTAATCTGCATAGTCGCTTACATCATTCATTTGGTGAGTTACTAAAACGATGGTAATCCCTTGCTCTTTTTGTAAGGAGGAAAACATCTCCATCATTTCTTTACGACCTTTAGGATCTAGTCCCGCAGTTGGTTCATCTAGTACTAACACCTCAGGCTGCATCGCTAAAACCCCAGCAATAGCAACACGGCGCATTTGTCCTCCGGATAAATCAAACGGTGACTTTTGCAAGACATCTTCAGGAAGCCCCACAATCTTCAGTGTGTCTTTGGCAATTTGATTGGCTTCTTCCTCGCTCACTCCAAAATTCTTTGGGCCAAAAGCAATATCTTTCTCAACAGTTTCTTCAAAAAGTTGTGCTTCCGGAAATTGGAATACAATTCCTACTTTCTTTCGTAAAGGTTTCAAATCCTTATTACTCGTTTGAGCATCTACGATACGTTCCCCTAAGGCCACTGTTCCTGTAGTAGGCTTTAATAAAGCATTCAAATGTTGAAGAATAGTTGACTTCCCTGAACCAGTATGACCGATAATTGCAGTATATTTTCCAGAAGGAATTGCAAAATTCACGTCATATAATGCTCGTGTTTCAAAAGGAGTGTTTGCTTGGTATGCGAAATTTACTTCGTTAAAACGGATGTCCATAACCACTCCACCAATCCTTCCTCATCTAAATACTCCTCAGGGACATTTATTCCTCTTTCACGAAGAGCTTCTATCAGTTTCTCAGCAAAAGGAACATCTAATCCTTTTTCAACTAGTTTGGATCCTAATTTAAAAATTTCCTTTGGAGTCCCAATTTGTTGAATTTGACCTTGCTCCATTAGGACAACTCTGTCTGCTTGAGCCGCTTCATCCAAATCATGTGTAATAGAAATAACGGTAATCTTCTTTTCTTTATGAAGCTTTTGAATCGTCGAAATCACTTCTAAACGCCCTTTTGGATCTAACATCGATGTTGCTTCATCCAAAATAATTACTTCAGGTTCTAATGCCGTTACTCCCGCAATGGCTACTCTTTGTTTTTGCCCACCTGATAAGCGAGCTGGTTCTTTCGTCCGAAATTCAGACATTTTCACCATATCAAGAACTCTGGTTACACGTTCGAGCATTTCTTCGCGAGGAAGTCCAATATTCTCCAACCCAAAAGCAATATCATCTTCCACAGTAGTTCCCACGAATTGATTATCAGGATTTTGGAACACCATTCCAACTGTTCTTCTTGCTTCAAACACAGTTTCTTCAGTTAACACTTTCCCATTCACAACAACAGATCCTGTATTTGCTTCAATCAAACCATTCATAACTTTGGCCAAAGTAGATTTCCCGGACCCATTATGACCAATAATTGCTAACCATTCACCTCGTCGAATTTCTAGTGAAACTCCGGTAAGGGCTTCTCTGGCATCGTCTTCATGATAACGATAATGAATATTATCCAACTCAATAATAGTATGATCCAATAACGACACCCCTTTCCTTATTTTATGTATGATAAAAAAATATGTATAAATAAAAAAACACACTTTATTACGATGAAGTGCTTCCCCGCCAAGTGAATGACGGGAAGGCAACGAGCTAGACTAAATAATCAAGGAAAGAATAAGGCTACCTTTCAGTAGCCTCAGACTTCCCATCTTACAAAGCAAGATGATTATTACCATCATGACGCTCTTTTCAACCATCGAAAAGTGTTCGATTGAATGTTATATTAAACTAATTCAATGATAACCATTGGTGCAGCATCGCCACGACGAGGTTCTGTTTTAAGAATACGAGTGTATCCACCTTGACGTTCGTTGTAACGAGAAGCTAAATCATTAAATAATTTTTGCAACGCTGTTTCAACAACGATTTTTTCGCCTTCTTCACGAACATCTGCAACTTCGTTACGAACAAATGCAGCTGCTTGACGACGAGCATGTAAGTCACCACGTTTACCTAAAGTAATCATTTTTTCTACAGTAGAACGAATTTCTTTAGCACGAGCTTCAGTAGTAACGATACGTTCGTTAATAATTAAGTCTGTTGTCAAGTCACGTAGTAACGCTTTACGTTGTGAACTTGTACGTCCTAATTTACGATAAGCCATTTTATAATATTCCTCCTTCTTAAGAGTTTCTATTAGTCTTCACGACGTAAGTCTAAATTTAAATCGATTAGTTTTTGTTTTACTTCTTCAAGAGATTTACGACCTAAGTTACGAACTTTGATCATTTCAGCTTCTGATTTGCTTGTTAATTCATGAACTGTATTAATTCCAGCACGTTTCAAGCAGTTATAAGAACGAACTGATAAATCTAATTCTTCAATAGTCATTTCAAGAAGACGTTCTTTTTGAGTTTCTTCTTTTTCGACCATGATTTCCATAGGAAGTGCTTCATTTGTTAAGTTAACAAAAATATTCAAGTGTTCTGTTAAAATACGAGCTGCTAAACTAATAGCATCTTGAGGTGCGATAGAACCATCTGTCCATACATCAAGAGTTAGTTTATCATAAACATTTTTTTGACCAATACGAGTGTTCTCTACTTGGTAGTTCACTTTACTAATCGGAGTATAAATAGAATCAATTGGAATAACACCAATTGGCATATTTTCAGATTTATTGTAATCAGAGCGAACATACCCACGACCATTTTTAGCGTTCATACGAACATGGAAGTGATGACCTTCTGCTACTGTACAAATGTATAAATCAGGGTTTAGAACTTGAATGTCGCTATCGTGTTTGATATCGCCTGCAGTTACAACTGCTGGTCCTTTAACATCAATTTCTAATACTTTATTTTCATCTTCACCGAAAGATTTAAGCGCAATTTTTTTAATATTTAAAATGATTGCAGCTACATCTTCAACTACGCCATCTATTGTTGAAAATTCATGTAAAACGCCATCCATTTGGATATCTGTTACTGCAGTACCAGGGAGTGACGATAATAAGATTCGGCGTAATGAATTCCCTAAGGTAGTACCATAACCGCGTTCAAGTGGCTCAACAACGAATTTACCAAATTTTGCATCTTCGCTGACTTCAATCGTCTCAATTTTTGGTTTTTCAATTTCGATCATGTTTTTTACCCCTTTCAAAACGTTCGTTCAATGTGCGATTGTCCGACAAAATTCAACAATAACAATCCATTACACACGACGGCGTTTTGGAGGACGACATCCATTATGAGGGATTGGTGTTACGTCACGAATTGCTGTCACTTCTAAACCTGTAGCTTGTAATGAACGAATAGCAGCTTCACGACCTGAACCAGGACCTTTAACAGAAACTTCTACAGTTTTCATTCCGTGCTCCATTGAACCTTTTGCAGCAGATTCAGCAGCCATTTGAGCAGCAAATGGTGTTGATTTTTTAGAACCTTTAAATCCTAAAGCACCTGCAGAAGACCATGAAACAGCATTACCATGAACGTCTGTAATCATAACAATTGTATTATTAAATGTTGAACGGATGTGTGCTACACCAGATTCAATATTCTTTTTCACGCGGCGTTTGCGTACAACTTTCTTTGCCATGAAGAATTAACCTCCTTCTTCTCTAAATTATTTTTTCTTACCTGCAATAGCCTTAGCTGGGCCTTTACGAGTACGAGCATTATTTTTTGTATTTTGTCCACGAACTGGTAAACCACGACGATGGCGAACTCCACGGTATGAACCGATTTCCATCAAACGTTTGATGTTCAAGTTCACTTCACGACGTAAGTCACCTTCAATTTTTAGTTTATCCACTTCAGCACGGATACGGTCTAACTCATCATTCGTTAAATCGCGAACACGAGTATCTTCATTTACATTAGCAGCTGCTAAAATTTGTTTTGAAGTAGTAACACCGATACCGTAAATATAGGTTAAAGAAATAACAACACGTTTTTCACGTGGAATATCCACACCTGCAATACGAGCCATACTAATGAGTACCTCCTTATATATTATCCTTGACGTTGTTTATGTTTGGGATTTTGACAAATCACCATAACTTTACCATTGCGTTTAATAACTTTACATTTTTCGCAAATTGGTTTTACTGATGCTCTAACTTTCATTTAAGTTCCCTCCTCTATTTCATTAACGGAGTCCATTATTTAAAGCGATACGTGATTCTTCCACGCGTTAAATCATACGGTGATAATTCAACCGTAACTTTATCGCCTGGTAAAATTTTAATGTAGTGCATCCGGATTTTTCCAGACACATGCGCTAAAACCTCATGACCATTTTCAAGTTCGACCTTGAACATCGCATTTGGTAATGTTTCATTAACAATACCTTCAATTTCAATTACGTCTTCCTTTGCCATGTCTTATCCTCCTTACTTGTAATAAGTTTTTACGGATTATTTGACGGACTTCTACCGTTATCTAACTTTCTAAGTATACCATTTCAGCTACAATAAATGCAAGATAACAGGCAGAGTTTAGCGAGGTTCTCCCATAATTGATTGAATCGTTTGGAATAGATTGTCAATTCCACTTTCGCCATCTACATTACGTAATATGCCTTTTGCTTTATAGTAGTTTAAGATTGGTTTTGATTGTTCGATATTAATTTGAATTCGATTTTCCACTGTTTCAGGCTTATCGTCTTCACGTTGGTAAAAATCGTGAGACCCACAACGATCACATGTTCCTTCTACTTTAGGTGGATTATTTGTTTTGTGATATGTTGATCCACAGTTACGACAAATAATTCTTCCTGTTAGACGTTGCATTAAGATCTCAGGGTTCACTTCAATATTAATCACTGCATCAATTGAGCGATTTAAATCTTGCATGATTTTATCAAGTGCTTCCGCTTGAGCTTGAGTACGTGGGAAACCGTCCAATAAGAATCCTTTTTCTGTATCGGCTTGTTGTAAACGTTCCTTTACAATGCCGTTTGTCACTTCATCAGGTACTAATTCGCCTTTATCCATGAATGATTTAGCTTTAAGACCTAATTCAGTTTGTTGTTGCATAGCAGCACGGAACATATCTCCTGTTGAAATATGTGGAATTCCGTATGTAGCAACAATCTTTTCAGCTTGAGTGCCTTTACCTGCACCAGGTAAGCCCATTAAAATAATGTTCATAGTTGCCTCCTAGAATCATAACTGAGGAACTGACAAAACGCATTTCTGCATCTTGTCAATCAATCCGTTATTCCTCAATAAATCCTTTATACTTACGCTTAATCGTACGACCTTCAATTTGACGGCTGATTTCTAAAGCAACCCCGACAACGATTAGAAGGTTTGTACCACCTAGCATCAATCCTCTTGGTAAGTTCCACAATGCTGCAGCCACCATAGGAAGAATTGAAATACCTCCTAAGTAAAGAGCACCTACTGTACTCAATCGTAGTAATGTACTTGAAACAAATGATTCAGTATCTTTACCTGGACGAACACTTAGGATGTAACCACCAGATTTTTGTAAGTTTTCTGCTACTTTCTCAGGGTTTACCTGAACGAAAGCATAGAAGAATGTAAATACAACAATTAACACTGTGTATAATGTTGCACCAGCAGGCTTAGTAAAATCAAAAATGTTAGTTGCAATTTGGTACCAGCCAGACTCACTATGATCATTAGCATAAAGACTTAAAATCGTTGATGGTAATGTCATAAATGAACTAGCAAAGATAACAGGAATTACCCCTGCAGAGTTGATTTTTAATGGTAACCAAGATGTTTCACTTGATCCTGTTGCACGTTTTGAGTAGGAAATTGGTAAGCGACGTTGTGCTTGCTCAATATAAACTACTAACATAACGACTAAAACAATCGCTACAATCAATGCAACCGTGAATCCTATTGCACGATATAATTCAGTGTCTGCACGACCTTGAATTTGTTTTACATAGAATTCATAAATATCATGCGGCATTCTTGCTACGATACCTGCGAAGATTAGAACAGAAACACCATTTCCAATCCCCTTAACGGTTATCATGTCCCCTAACCATGTAAGGAACATTGAACCAGCTGTTAACACAAGCGCAATCATTAAAAATGTTTTAATTCCTGGATTATTAATTAGGCCATAATTTGACCAAACGTTAAATCCGAATGAAATTGCATAAGCTTGGAAAAATCCAATCACAATTGTTAAATATCTCGTTGCTGTATTTAATTTACGACGACCTACTTCCCCTTGTTTAGACCATTCAACGAATGTCGGTAAGAGATCCATTTGTAACAATTGAACAACAATCGAAGCAGTGATATATGGTGAAACTCCCATTGAGAATAATGAGAAGTTTGATAACGCACCACCGCTAAATGTATTTAACAACCCGAAGATTCCTGTAGTTGCAAATGTTTGAATTGCTCCAGCATTTACACCAGGAACCGTTACTTGTGATCCAATACGAAAGATAATTAGAATCATCAATGTGAATAATAGACGATTTCTAATTTCCTTCATTTGAACAGCATTTTTTAGTAGAGTGAACATTAGATCACCTCTACAGTTCCACCTGCAGCTTCAATAGCTTCTTTTGCTGCTTGCGAGAATTTATTTGCTTTTACAGTTAACTTACGTTCAAGTTTACCATTAGCTAACACTTTGATACCGTCTTTTTCGTTTTTAACGATACCAGCCTCAACTAGTACAGCCGCAGTTACTTCTTGACCATCTTCAAAACGATTTAATGTTTCAAGATTTACAACTGCATATTCTTTACGATTAATATTTTGGAAACCACGTTTTGGAATACGACGGAACAATGGAGTTTGTCCACCTTCGAATCCTAATCTAACGCCACCGCCTGAACGAGCTTTTTGACCTTTGCTTCCGCGTCCAGCAGTTTTACCATTTCCTGAACCTTGACCTCTACCAACACGGTTACGTTCTTTACGAGAACCTTCAGCTGGTTGTAATTCATGAAGTTTCATGTTCTGGGCACCTCCTCTTATAAGTTTTAAATTAAACTTCCTCAACATCCACTAAATGTGAAACTGTGTTAACCATACCTTTAATTGCTACGTTAGCTGGTTTAACAACTGTTGAACGAATTTTTGTTAAGCCTAATGCTTTACAAGTATCGATTTGGTTTTGAGGACGTCCAATCAAGCTTTTCTTTAAAGTAATCTTTAATTCTGCCATTATAATGTCCTCCTTATCCTAAAAGTTCTTCAACTGATTTGCCACGTAAAGCAGCAACATCTTCAACACGTTTTAATTGTTTTAATCCTTCGATTGTAGCACGAACCATGTTAACTGGTGTGTTAGAACCTAAAGATTTTGAAGTTACGTCTGAAATACCTGCTAATTCAACAACGGCACGAACTGGTCCACCTGCAGCAATTCCTGAACCGGCTTGAGCTGGTTTTAACAATACGTTACCACCGCAGAAACGACCGATAACTTCGTGAGGAATTGTAGAACCACTAGTTGGAACTTCAATAAGGTTTTTCTTAGCATCTTCAATAGCTTTACGAATAGCTTCTGGTACTTCTTGAGCTTTACCAGTACCGAAACCAACATGTCCATTATGGTCACCGACAACTACTAAAGCAGCAAAACGTAAACGACGTCCACCTTTTACAACTTTTGTAACGCGGTTAATCGCAACAACACGATCTTCTAATTCTAAGTTTCTTGCATCAACTTTAACCATGAATTGTGGATCCTCCTTTTCCTAGAATACTAGTCCATTTTCACGTGCTGCTTCAGCTAAAGCTTTTACACGTCCATGGTATAAGTATCCACCACGGTCAAAGACTACTTTCTTAATATTTTTTTCAAGTCCGCGTTCTGCGATTAATTTACCTACAGCAGAAGCTTCCTCAGTTTTTGTTCCGTTTTCTACATTAGTATCTAAAGTAGAGGCACTTGCTAGCGTCACACCCGCTACGTCATCAATTAATTGAGCGTAGATGTTTTTGTTAGAACGAAAAACGTTCAAGCGTGGGCACTCAGCAGTACCAGAAATTTTGCGACGAACACGTGCGTGACGAGTTTGACGCACTTTATTTTTGTCTGGTTTTGTAATCACAATTTTCACCTCTTATTAATTAATCATGCTGCATCAAGCGCAACAAAAGGTAAATAATCACTAAAATTATTTACCTGTTTTACCTTCTTTACGACGTACAAATTCATCAACGTAACGAATTCCTTTACCTTTATAAGGTTCTGGAGGACGTACGCCACGAATGTTAGCAGCTAATTCGCCAACTTTTTGTTTGTCATAACCTTTAACGATTACTTTTGTATTTGAAGGAACTTCGATTTCGATACCTTCTTCTGGAGTAAACTCCACTGGATGAGAATATCCAACGTTTAATACAAGTTTTTTACCTTGTAATTGAGCACGATACCCAACCCCGATTAATTCCAATTCTTTTTGGAATCCATCAGTAACACCAACTACCATGTTGTTGAATACTGCGCGAGTTGTTCCGTGGATTGTTTTGTTTTCTTTTGAATCATCTGGACGAGTGAATACTACTTCACCTTCGCGTTGTTCTAAAGAAATGTTTTGGTTGAATGTATAAGTTAATTCACCTTTAGGACCTTTTACAGTAACTGTATTGTCCTTTAAGTCTACTGTTACTCCTGCAGGAATAACGACTGGTTTATTTCCGATACGGCTCACTTGGCTGCACCTCCTTATTTTCTAGATTACCAAACGTATGCTAGAACTTCTCCACCTACGTTTTTAGCTCTTGCTTCTTTATCTGTGATAACACCTTCAGATGTTGACACAATTGCAATTCCTAAACCATTTAATACTTTAGGAACTTCACCTGTTTTAGCATAAACACGTAAACCAGGTTTAGAAATACGTTTCAATCCTGTGATTACACGTTCGTTATTTTTTCCATATTTCAAGAACACTTTCATGATGCCTTGTTTGCCATCTTCTTCAACTGAGAAATCTTTGATGAATCCTTCAGATTTTAAGATGTTTGCAATAGCAACTTTCATGTTTGATGACGGAACTTCTAGTGATTCGTGACGAACCATGTTCGCGTTACGAATACGAGTTAAGAAATCCGCGATTGGATCTGTCATAACCATTAATGAGTACCTCCTTTATCAAGTAGTAATGATTACCAACTTGCTTTCTTCATTCCTGGGATTTGCCCTTTATAGGCAAGCTCACGTAAACAAATACGGCAAAGTTTGAATTTACGATAAACTGAATGTGGTCGACCACAACGTTCACAACGAGTATATTCTTGAGTTGAATATTTTTTTGGACGTTTGTTCTTTGCGATCATTGATTTTTTAGCCAAACTACTCGCCTCCTGTGAGTTTAATTTTTATTTTTGGAAAGGCATTCCAAGTTGAGTTAATAATTCTTTTGCTTCTTCGTCTGTATTAGCTGTTGTTACGATAACAATATCCATACCACGAACTTTGTCTACGCGATCGTAGTCAATTTCTGGGAAGATTAATTGTTCTTTAACACCTAATGTGTAGTTACCGCGTCCATCAAAAGATTTTTTAGAAATCCCACGGAAGTCACGTACACGAGGTAATGAAACTGTTACTAACTTGTCTAAGAAGTCATACATACGTTCACCACGTAAAGTAACTTTAGTTCCGATTGGCATACCTTCACGTAAACGGAAACCAGCGATTGATTTCTTCGCAGTTGTTACAACTGGTTTTTGACCAGAGATTAATGTTAACTCTTCAACTGCTTTTTCTAAGTTTTTAGCGTTAGATGTTGCATCACCAACACCCATATTAATAACGATTTTTTCTACTTTTGGTACTTCCATAACTGATTTGTAGTTAAATTTTTCAATTAATGAAGGTACTACTTCGTTTTTGTATTTTGCATTTAAGCGATTCATGCAGGATGGTCCTCCTTCCTCAAATTACTGAATTATGCTTTATTACGACCTTTAGGTACACGTACCTTTTCACCGTTTTCTACTTTAAAGCCTGTACGAGTTGCTTTACCTGTAGTTGGGTCTACGAACATTACGTTTGAAACATGAATTGGAGCTTCCACTTCAACGATTCCCCCTGTTTGGTTCGCTTGAGATGGTTTTTGATGTTTCTTAACAATGTTAACACCTTCAACGATTACACGGTCTTTCTTAGGAAAACTTTTTAAGATTTTTCCTTCTTTACCTTTGTCTTTACCTGAGATTACTTTTACGATATCACCAGTTTTAACGTGCATGTGTTACACCTCCTTCGATTTTGATGAGAATTATAATACTTCTGGAGCTAATGAAACGATCTTCATGTAGTTGTTATCACGTAATTCACGTGCAACTGGTCCAAAGATACGTGTTCCACGAGGGCTCTTGTCATCACGAATGATTACACATGCATTTTCGTCGAACTTAATGTATGAACCGTCTTTACGACGTGCACCTGATTTAGTACGAACGATTACAGCTTTAACGACATCCCCTTTTTTAACAACTCCACCTGGTGTTGCTTGTTTAACGGATGCAACGATTACGTCACCGATATTAGCTGTTTTGCGGCCAGATCCGCCTAGAACTCTAATTGTTAACACTTCACGAGCGCCTGAGTTGTCAGCCACTTTTAGTCGAGTTTCTGTTTGAATCACTATTGGTTCCTCCTTTCAAATGTATACACAATTGAAATTAAATAATTACTGCTTCTTCAACAATTTCAACTAAGCGGAAACGTTTTGTTTTTGACAATGGACGAGTTTCCATAATCTTAACAATGTCCCCAACTTTTGCTGAGTTATTTTCATCATGAGCTACAAATTTTTTCGTATATTTAACACGTTTACCGTAAGTTGAGTGACGTTTGTAAGTTTCAATTGCAACTACTAACGTTTTGTCCATCTTATCTGAAACAACGCGTCCTTGATATACTTTACGTTGGTTACGTTCTACAGTCATGTTCATTGCCTCCTTTGCTGATGATTATTTTTGCAATTCTTCTTGACGCAATGCAGTCTTGATACGCGCAATTTGTTTACGTACTTCACGAATGCGTGCTGTACCTTCTAATTGCCCTGTAGCAAGTTGGAATCGTAAGTTGAATAGTTCTTGTTTTAATTCGTTTTCTTTTTCAACAAGTTCAGCAGTGGATAACCCTTTAAGTTCTTTCTTAAGTTCATTAACCTTCATTCGATTCACCACCATTTTCTTCGCGTTTCACAAATTTTGTTTTAACTGGCAATTTGTGTGATGCCAAACGTAAAGCTTCGCGTGCTACTTCTTCTGATACGCCAGCGATTTCGAACATCACTTTACCGCGTTTAACTGGTGCTACCCAACCTTCAGGTGCCCCTTTACCAGAACCCATACGAACCCCGATAGCTTTAGCTGTGTATGATTTGTGAGGGAAAATTTTGATCCATACTTTCCCACCACGTTTCATGTAACGTGTCATAGCGATACGTGCTGCTTCGATTTGACGGTTTGTAATCCAGTGAGATTCTGTTGCTTGTAAACCGTATGTACCGAATACTACTTCTTTACCACCTTTAGCTTCCCCGCGCATTTTTCCACGGAACTCACGACGGTGTTTTACACGTTTTGGTACTAACATGTTTATTTCCCTCCTTTCTCAGAGTTTTTGTTCTTTCTTGTTGGTAATACTTCATCACGGTAAATCCAAGTTTTAACACCTAATTTTCCGTATGTTGTATCTGCTTCTTCCCATGCGTAGTCAATGTCCGCACGTAATGTATGCAATGGAACTGTTCCTTCTGAATAGCTTTCAGAACGAGCGATATCAGCACCGTTTAAACGACCTGAAACCATAGTTTTGATTCCTTTAGCACCAGCGCGCATTGTACGTTGGATTGCTTGTTTTTGTGCACGACGGAAAGCGATACGACGTTCTAAGTCGCGAGCGATTCCTTCAGCAACTAATTTAGCATCTAAATCAGGTTTTTTGATTTCAACAATGTTGATGTGAACTCGTTTACCTGTTAGTTTGTTTAAGTTTGTACGTAATTTATCTACTTCAGATCCACCTTTACCAATTACCATACCTGGTTTAGCTGTGTGGATTGAAACATTAACACGATTAGCAGCACGTTCAATTTCAATAGTTGAAACGCTAGCTTCGTTTAATTGTTTACGGATATAATCACGGATTTTTAAATCTTCATGCAAGAATTCTGCGAAATCTTTTTCTGCGTACCATTTTGAATCCCAGTCACGGATGATTCCGACACGCATTCCTAATGGATGAATTTTTTGACCCACTGATTATCCCTCCTTCTTCTCTGATACCACTACAGTGATGTGGCTTGTGCGTTTTAAGATTTGTGAAGCTGAACCTTTAGCACGTGGACGGAAACGTTTCATTGTTGGCCCTTCGTTCACGTAAGCTTCACTTACATATAAGTTTTCAACATCTAAGTCGAAATTGTGTTCAGCGTTAGCAATTGCAGACATTAAAACTTTTTCTACGATTGGTGATGCAGAACGTGGTGTGAATTTCAAGATTGAAATTGCGTCACCGATTTTTTTACCTCTAATTAGATCGACAACAAGGCGAGCTTTACGAGGTGCAATACGAACTGTTTTAGCAACTGCTTTAGCAGATGTGATTTGTTCTGACATTTTTCAAGTCCTCCCCTCGTTATTTGCGTTTAGATTTCTTATCGTCATTCACGTGACCACGGTATGTTCTTGTAGGTGCAAATTCACCTAATTTATGTCCTACCATGTCTTCTTGAATATAAACTGGAACATGTTTTCTGCCGTCATATACAGCAATTGTTTGTCCAACAAAGTTTGGGAAAATTGTTGAACGGCGAGACCAAGTTTTGATCACAACTTTTTTGTCGCTACCTTGAGCAGCTTCAACCTTTTTCATCAAATGTTCATCGACGAAAGGTCCTTTTTTCAAACTACGACCCATTACGGAAATCCTCCTTCCAAGAATTTAATAGAATCAGATTTGTTATCTAGTTATTAATTATTTTTTACGACCACGAACAATAAGCTTGTTAGAACGAGCTTTCTTGCTACGAGTTTTGTATCCAAGAGCTGGTTTACCCCATGGAGATACAGGTGTTGGACGTCCGATAGGAGCGCGACCTTCACCACCACCGTGTGGGTGATCGTTAGGGTTCATTACAGAACCACGAACTGTTGGGCGTTTACGTTTCCAACGAGAACGTCCTGCTTTACCGAAGTTAATTAATTCGTGTTGTTCGTTACCAACTGTACCAACTGTAGCGCGGCAAGTTGAAAGAATCATACGAACTTCACCTGAGTTCAAACGAACTAAAGTGTATTTACCTTCTTGACCAAGTACTTGAGCACTTGTACCAGCTGAACGAACTAATTGTCCGCCTTTACCTGGTTTTGTTTCAATGTTGTGGATTACAGTACCGACTGGAATGTTTGCTAATGGTAAAGCATTACCTACTTTAATATCAGCATGTTCTCCTGATTCGATACGTTGTCCTACTTGTAAACCTTTTGGAGCAATGATATATGCTTTAACACCATCTACATAGTGAATTAATGCAATGTTTGCTGTACGGTTTGGATCGTACTCGATTGAGTGAACGACACCTTCAACGTTATCTTTGTTACGTTTGAAGTCGATCACACGGTAAGCACGTTTGTGTCCGCCACCTTGGTGACGTACAGTGATTTTACCTTGGCTGTTACGACCAGCGTTGTTTTTTGATGATTCCAACAAAGTTTTTTCTGGTGTTGACTTTGTGATTTCGCTGAAGTCATAACCTGTCATATTACGACGGCCGTTTGAGGTTGGATTATATTTTTTAATCGCCACGTCTATTTCCTCCTATTATAATAGTAGTTTTTCATTCTGAAGATTAAGCTTCTTCAGCGAATAATTGAATATCTTTTGAATCTTTTGTAAGCTTCACAATTGCTTTACGACGTTTGTTAGTGTAACCACCGTAGCGGCCAACACGTTTGAATTTAGCACGTACATTTAAGATGTTAACTTTTTCAACTTTAACACCAAAAATTTCTTCTACGGCTTGACGTACTTGAATTTTGTTAGCACGTACATCAACTTCAAAAGTGTATTTCTTTTCGTCAGTAGCAAGCATTGAAGCTTCAGTAATGATAGGGCGTTTGATTACGTCACGTGCATCCATTATTGAAGTCCCTCCTCTACTTTAGAAAGAGCTGCTTTTGTGAATAATAGTTTGTCGTTGTTTACAACGTCTAATACAGTAACATCTGTTTCGTCAACGATTGTTACGTTTGGAATGTTACGAGCTGATAATAATGCGAAATCGTTTGAAGATTCTACAACTACTAACACTTTTGTATCTACGTTTAAGTTAGACAATACTTGTGCAAACTCTTTAGTTTTTGGTGCGTCAAATTGTAATGCTTCCACTACAACAAGCTTGTTATCCAATACTTTTTGTGATAATACTGATTTAATCGCTAAGCGACGTACTTTTTTAGGTAATTTGTAACTATATGAACGAGGTGTTGGTCCGAATACAATACCTCCGCCACGCCATTGTGGTGAACGGATTGATCCTTGACGAGCACGACCAGTTCCTTTTTGGCGCCATGGTTTACGGCCGCCTCCGCTTACTGCACTACGGTTTTTAACAGCGTGTGTTCCTTGACGTAATGAAGCGCGTTGCATGATTACTGCGTCGAATACTACATTTTCATTTGGTTCAATTCCGAAGATATCTGAGTTTAATTCGATTTCTCCGTTTGTTGTTCCATCTTGTTTAAATAATGTAACTTTTGTCATTCTCTCGTTCCTCCTTCCCTATTTATTATTTAGATTTAATTGCTGTTTTAATTTCTACTAATGATTTCTTAGATCCAGGTACGTTACCTTTGATTAAGATTACATTGCGTTCTGCATCAACTTTCACTACTTCTAAGTTTTGAATAGCGATACGGTCGCCACCCATTTGTCCAGGTAATGCTTTACCTTTGAAAACGCGTGATGGGAATGATGCTCCACCCATTGAACCAGGACGACGGTGGTAACGAGAACCGTGAGCCATTGGTCCGCGAGATTGTCCATGACGTTTGATAGCACCTTGGAAACCTTTCCCTTTAGATGTACCTGTTACGTCAACGATGTCTCCTGCTTTGAATACATCAACTGTAATTTCTTGTCCTACTTCGTACTCGCTAAGCTCGACATTGTTGAATTCACGAATGAAGCGCTTAGGAGTAGCATTTGCTTTTGCTACATGACCTTTAGCAGGGCGATTTGATAAAACTTCACGTAAGTCGTCGAAACCTAATTGAACAGCTTCGTAACCGTCGTTTTCGATTGTTTTTAATTGAAGAACAACGTTTGGAGTTACTTCAACTACTGTTACAGGAATAAGTTCACCTGCTTCTGTAAAGTATTGAGTCATCCCTACTTTTTTGCCTAAGATTCCTTTGGTCATGGTTACACCTCCATTTTTCTATTTATTATAATTTGATTTCGATGTCAACACCGCTTGGTAAATCAAGCTTCATTAAGGCATCAACAGTTTTTGGCGTTGGATTAACGATGTCGATCAAACGCTTGTGTGTACGCATTTCAAATTGTTCGCGAGAATCTTTATATTTGTGAGTCGCACGAATAACTGTGTAAAGCGATCTTTCTGTTGGCAATGGAATTGGACCAGCTACGCTAGCACCAGTTCTTTTTGCTGTTTCTACGATTTTTTCCGCTGATTGATCAAGCGCACGATGTTCGTAAGCTTTCAAACGGATACGGATTTTTTGTTTTGCCATTGTCTTTCCTCCTTCGTCTAATGTTGTCATAAGACTAGCTCCACGCGAATTTCCGACTTAACCCTTTCGTGGCAAAGCGTCCGGGCGTGTCGCAACCTCTCGTTTCATAGCTCCCCTTCCTAATTTAAGAGGGGGTATGCTGCTTCAAAATTTACATTCCTCTGCGGCACTTTTAATAGTATACAAGATTCTCTTTTTGATTGCAAGTGAAAACCGTTGATTTAACAACATTTATTTATGCACACGCGCCCGTGTGTTTCATTTTGGTTTAAAATCTTTACAAATGTTGTTAAATCAACGTTTTTAAGTGTTTAGCCTTATTTTTGATTTCCGCTTCCAATTGTCTGACATTTTATTTTAAAAAATTTTAATAAAAAAAGACTATCCAAAAAGGATAGTCTTGAAAATTTAATTTAAAAAATTATTTTTCGATAGCAGCTACTGAACCAGCACCTACAGTACGTCCACCTTCACGGATAGAGAACTTAGTACCAGCTTCGATCGCTACTGGGTGAATTAATTCAACTTCCATAGTTACGTTATCACCAGGCATTACCATTTCAACGCCTTCTGGTAACACACAAACACCAGTGATGTCTGTTGTACGGAAGTAGAATTGAGGACGGTAGTTTGAGAAGAATGGAGTATGACGTCCACCTTCTTCTTTAGTTAATACGTAAACTTCAGCTTTGAATTTAGTATGTGGAGTGATTGTTCCTGGTTTAGCAAGAACTTGTCCACGTTCGATGTTGTCACGTGTAACACCACGTAATAATGTACCAATGTTATCCCCTGCTTCAGCGTAGTCTAACAATTTACGGAACATTTCAACACCAGTTACAGTTGTTTTTGAAGTTTCTTCTGAAATACCAACGATTTCAACTTCGTCACCAACACGAACTTGTCCACGTTCAACACGACCTGTAGCAACTGTACCACGACCTGTGATTGAGAACACGTCTTCAACTGGCATCATGAATGGTTTGTCAACGTCACGTTCTGGAGTTGGAATGTATTCGTCAACAGCAGCCATTAATTCTAAGATTTTTTCTTCGTATGAAGCGTCGCCTTCTAAAGCGCGTAAAGCAGAACCTGCAACAACTGGAGTGTCATCGCCTGGGAAATCGTATTCTGATAATAAGTCACGAACTTCCATTTCTACTAATTCTAATAATTCTTCATCGTCAACCATGTCAACTTTGTTTAAGAATACAACGATGTAAGGAACACCTACTTGACGTGATAATAAGATGTGTTCACGTGTTTGTGGCATTGGACCATCAGCTGCAGATACTACTAAGATAGCACCATCCATTTGAGCAGCACCAGTGATCATGTTTTTAACGTAGTCCGCGTGTCCTGGGCAGTCAACGTGAGCGTAGTGACGAGTGTCAGTTTCGTACTCAACGTGAGAAGTGTTGATTGTGATACCACGTTCGCGTTCTTCTGGAGCTTTATCGATTGAACCGTAATCTTGAGCTTGCGCGAAACCTTTCTTAGCTAAAACAGTTGTGATAGCAGCAGTTAATGTTGTTTTACCGTGGTCAACGTGGCCGATTGTACCAATGTTAACGTGTGGTTTTGAACGGTCAAATTTTTCTTTTGCCATTTAAATGATTCCTCCTATTAATTGAGTTTTGTTAGATTCTATAACAGTATCTACCGATTGTAATTATACCAAAGAACTCTCTTAAAAATCAACTGGTTATGACTGACATAACCAGTCGATAGCGTTCATTTGGTAGTTATCAAATGGGGTGGAGATTATTCTCCGTTACCACCATTTTTCTTGATGATTTCTTCTGCAATGCTCTTAGGAACATCTTCATAGTGGTCAAATGTCATACTGAAAGTACCACGACCTTGTGTTGCAGAACGTAATGTAGTTGCGTAACCGAACATTTCTGATAAAGGAATCATACCTTTAACGATTTGTGCGTTACCACGAACTTCAGAACCTTCAACACGTCCACGACGAGCGTTAACGTGTCCCATTACATCTCCGAAGTATTCTTCAGGAACTGTGATTTCAACAGCCATCATAGGTTCTAAGATAGCAGGTTGAGCTTTCTTAGCAGCAGCTTTCAATGCCATAGAAGCAGCAACTTTGAAGGCTGTTTCAGATGAATCGACATCATGGTAGCTTCCATCATAAAGTTTAGCTTTGATGTCCACTAATGGATAACCAGCTAATACCCCGTTTTCCATAGCGTCTTTCAATCCAGCTTCAACTGCAGGGATGTATTCACGAGGAACGACCCCACCGACAATAGCGTTTTCGAATTCGAATCCAGCGCCTTCTTCGTTAGGAGTAAATTCAATCCATACGTGACCGTATTGACCTTTACCACCTGATTGACGAACGAATTTACCTTCAGCTTGTGTAGAAGCACGGAATGTTTCACGGTAAGATACTTGAGGAGCACCTACGTTAGCTTCTACTTTGAACTCACGACGCATACGGTCAACGATGATATCCAAGTGTAACTCACCCATACCAGCGATAACTGTTTCACCAGTTTCTTGGTTAGTGTAAGCACGGAATGTTGGATCTTCTTCTGCAAGTTTTTGTAAAGCAATACCCATTTTATCTTGGTCAGCTTTTGATTTAGGTTCAATAGCAACCTCGATAACTGGATCAGGGAATTCCATTGATTCTAAGATAACTTCAGCTTTTTCATCACATAATGTGTCCCCTGTAGTTGTATCTTTAAGACCAACTGCAGCAGCGATGTCTCCTGAGAATACTTCTGGAATTTCTTGACGAGAGTTCGCGTGCATTTGTAGGATACGTCCTACACGTTCACGTTTACCTTTCGTTGAGTTTTTAACGTATGAACCTGATTGTAAAGTACCAGAGTACACACGGAAGAATGTTAAACGACCTACGAATGGGTCAGTCATAACTTTGAAGGCCAATGCTGAGAATGGTTCTTCATCAGATGAATGACGTTCTGTTTCTTGGTCTGTGTTAGGGTCGATACCTTTAATTGAAGGAACATCTAATGGAGATGGTAAGTAGTCAACTACTGCATCTAACATTAATTGTACCCCTTTGTTTTTGAAGGCAGAACCACATAATACTGGGTAGAATTCTACCGCACATGTAGCTTTACGGATAGCTGCTTTTAATTCAGCTTCTGTAATTTCATCACCTTCTAAATAGCGTTCCATTAATTCTTCATCAGTTTCAGCAACTGCTTCCACTAATTTTTCACGCCATTCTTCAGCTAAATCTTGTAAATCTTCAGGAATATCTGTTTCTTGGATATCTGTACCTAAGTCATTTGTATAGATTTCAGCTTTCATTTTAATTAAGTCAATGATACCAGTGAAGTTGTCTTCAGCTCCGATTGGTAATTGAATTGGGTGTGCATTTGCTTGTAAACGTTCGTGGATTGTACGTACTGAATATAAGAAGTCAGCACCGATTTTATCCATTTTGTTTGCAAATACGATACGTGGAACTCCGTATGTTGTAGCTTGACGCCATACAGTTTCTGTTTGAGGTTCTACCCCAGATTGAGCATCAAGTACAGCTACCGCACCATCTAATACACGTAGAGAACGTTCTACTTCAACTGTGAAGTCCACGTGCCCTGGAGTGTCGATGATGTTGATACGGTGGCCTTTCCATTGTGCTGTTGTAGCAGCAGATGTAATAGTGATACCACGTTCTTGTTCTTGTTCCATCCAGTCCATTTGTGAAGCTCCTTCGTGAGTTTCACCAATTTTGTGGATTTTACCAGTGTAATAAAGTACACGCTCAGTCGTTGTAGTTTTACCTGCATCGATGTGGGCCATGATACCGATATTACGAGTATTTTCAAGAGAGAATTCTCTTTTTGCCATCTTCGTTCTACACCTCTTTCTATATTTCTAACAATAAGTGAGACCAAAAAGGTTGAAAAACCTTTTTAATCTTACCAACGATAGTGAGCAAACGCTTTGTTCGCTTCAGCCATTTTATGTGTATCTTCACGTTTCTTAACAGAAGCACCAGTGTTGTTCGCAGCATCCATAATTTCTTTAGCTAAACGAACTTCCATTGTGTCTTCACCACGTAGACGTGAGTAGTTTACTAACCAACGTAAACCTAATGTAGTACGACGGTCTGGACGAACTTCCACAGGAACTTGGTAGTTAGAACCCCCTACACGACGAGCTTTAACTTCAAGAACAGGCATAATGTTTTTCATAGCTTGTTCGAAAACTTCCATTGGATCGTTTCCAGTTTTTTCTTTAACGATATCAAATGCGTTATATAAGATTGTTGCAGCTTTACCACGTTTTCCATCTACCATTAAACGGTTGATTAAACGAGTAACTAGTTTTGAATTATAAATTGGATCAGGTAATACATCACGTTTTGCGACAGGACCTTTACGAGGCATTTATAATCCTCCTTTCATTTAATGAGTGTTTATTTATTATTTGTTTTTAGGACGTTTAGTACCGTATTTAGAACGACCTTGCATACGGTTGTTAACTCCTGCAGTGTCTAAAGCACCACGAATGATATGGTAACGTACCCCTGGTAAGTCTTTTACACGTCCACCGCGGATTAATACAACGCTATGTTCTTGTAAGTTGTGACCGATACCTGGAATGTACGCAGTTACTTCGATTAAGTTAGATAAACGTACACGGGCATATTTACGTAACGCTGAGTTAGGTTTTTTAGGTGTCATAGTACCTACACGAGTACATACACCACGTTTTTGTGGAGAGTTTGTATTCGTTTGTGATTTTTTGAAACTGTTATAGCCTTTACCTAACGCTGGAGAAGCTGATTTCTCAACTGCTGATTTACGAGGTTTACGGACTAATTGGTTAATAGTTGGCATTAAGCTCTTCCTCCTTCCCTAACGGGTTCTTCTTGGTCCACACTTCCGGGCGGACCATTTTTTGTTAAAAATTAAAAGACATCGCTGTCTCATAAAATGGCCTTCTTACCAGTCAGCACGACTGATTTGATTACTTATCAGGAATCAGGTATAAAAGCACCTCTAATAGAATATCATTTCTCCTTCAACTCGTCAAGAATTTTCTTAAGAGAAAATGTTCCCTTTTATTCGGTACAATCTATATAGAAGAAACTTACTCCACAAATAAATATCCACCGGCTTAGCCGGTGGATATTTATTCGATTATTTATTGTTGTTAAAGAAAAACATCCACTCTCCGCGTCTTATAATAAGCATCTCTTCGGCCTTCATACAATTGTACTCCGTCTTTTTCAAAAAGTTTAGCTCCTATAATACTCTCCATTGCTATATTAGCTGAATCCTTCTTCAATTTATCCTTAGGACGTGAAATAATCAGGTTCTTTGTTTTTCTGTCACTCCCTTTGAATCGTAAATGCAGTTTCTTCTCAACAAATGTATGTTGTGTCATAATTTTCCCTCCTCATTTCTATTCATAATCTAATAAGTCTTACACTTATAAAAACAAATTTAGGAGTTAAATTGCTATGCTCTAAGAGATTTTTTCTGTGAACAATTGTAATTTTGTAATGCTACTTAGGCATTTTTTTCTTTTTTACTTTCACTTCTACATCATATCCACATCGATAAGCTAAATCCAACAGAGTAAGAATAGTTGGATTATGGTCTCCGCTCTGCAATCTCGAAAGATTTGATGCTTTAAGGTCGACTTCTTTTGCAAAATCTTCTAAGGAAAGTCCTGTCACTGTTTGTAGCTTAGTCATTTGTAATGCAACTCGCTGCTTCATTATTTCCTTTTCTAAATCATACTCAAACGTCGGATATTCTGATGAAAGCTTGCAAAGTTTTGAAGTTAGGTACGTCTCCATCGTCCATCTCCTCCTTAACATTTTTCGAAAGATTTATTAACAATCCCTGTTTTCCTTTATACCATCGTCCCCATTTTTGAATCATTTCTTCTGTTAATCCGTCTTCTTGCAGTATTTTTAATATGGCTGCATACTTTACTTTTTCTTCGTATGAATACTCATCTAGCTGATCTACCATATCTTTTTCGATTTTAAACTTGCGCTTCATCTCTCCCACCTCCACACCTTAAAATTATCATATATGATAATTATCACATATGATAATTTTGCTTTTTTATAGTATTATTTTGCTCAAATAAATATCCACCGGCTTAGCCAGTGGATATTTATTGGTCTAATTAAAAAGAGACAGGCGAAATCGCCTGCCTCAAAATAGTGATTATTAAGCTTTTCCTGTTGAACCGAAGATGTCCATTGTTTCTTTTGTAATCTTAACGATTGCATCGAAACCAGGTTTGATAATTTTACGTGGGTCATAAACACCAGCGTCTGCATTTAATTTAGCACGAACGGCTGCTGTCCATTGTTGTTGTAATTCAGTGTTAACGTTGATTTTAGCATGTCCACGTTCGATTGCTTTTTTAATTTGGTATTCTGGGATACCTGATCCACCGTGTAATACTAATGGAGCACCTGTAGCTTCTGAGATAGCTAACATTTCATCGAAACCTAATACTGGTTCACCTGAGTAAGTTCCGTGAACTGAACCTAACGCTGCTGCTAAAGCATCGATGTGAGCTTCTTTAACCATACGTACACATTCGTTTAAGTCAGCGTAGTTGATTCCTCCAGTTACGCCATCTTCAGTACCACCTACAGTACCTACTTCAGCTTCAACTGAAACTCCTTTTGGATGTGCATATTCTACAACTTCTTTAGTTAATGCGATGTTTTCATCGATTGGGAAGTGAGAGTGGTCAAACATTACTGAGCTGAATCCAGCGTCAATGTATTGTTTACATACTTCTACTGAAGAACCGTGGTCTAAGTGTAATGCTACTGGAACAGTGATGTTCATTGCATCTAATAATGCATTTACCATAGCTGAAACTACTGTAGGACCACCCATGTATTTACCAGCGCCTTCAGATACACCTAAGATAATTGGTGAGTTAGCTTCTTGCGCTGCAGTTAAAACGGCTTGTGTCCATTCTAAGTTGTTGATATTGAATTGACCAACAGCGTATTTACCTTCTTTAGCTTTTTGTAACATTTCAGTCATGCTTACTAAACGACTCATGTTTTAGTTCCTCCTTGATGCTTACAGCATTTATTTTTAACGGTTTTATTATAGCGTATTTCCTTTCATTTTTCCACCTTTTGTTGTTTTGTTACAGTTACTTAAGGATTAGTACGTTTTGGTTGCGCTATCTTTTTTCGAAATAATTTATACAAGACAAAGCCACCAACTGCTATCCCAACAATCGTAATAGAAGACTCTCTCCATGGAATAACTACTCCGTTCGGCCTTGCATTACCATTTTCTGAACCTATATGACGTTCCCTAGCAAACTCACGCACTACTTCCTTAGCCTCATTAAGCGGATAGAACTTATCTAGAGAAAGCTCACCCTTTGCATTTGAGACACCTTCCTCTACTAATGGAAATTCATGAAACATCACTTGATAAGTTCCATCCACTTTTATAAGCACCACCGGAACTTGTAACTCTTTAGAAACGGCAAAAATAATCCTTTCTACATTTAAGTATTCTTTTTCAATCACTTCCTGAGCCACTTTTATAATTGAATGCGCATTCTTCTCATAAGTGCTCACATAAGCAACCGTCCATTTTCCTTGTGACTGAATCAGTTTTTCTCCTTCTTCTTTTGTCAAATATCCCTGCTTTACTTTGTTTTTTATTTCTAATGAATTTGTCGGACCTCCAATATAAAGATGAGCCTCTTTCTCTAACGTAGGATTCTTTATCGGCACCACCCATTTATAGTTACTATTGATTATGATATGTTCAATCTCTTCACTATCTAGATTATTTTCCTCGTTAAACAGCGGCACGTCATAATACATCTTGACTGCATGATCAAAGTCGACCGCCTCTATACGTTCGTCCCCATCGCGAGACATATTGAGAATTTCTTCTTCTAGATGAAGGATTTCATCCTTAGACTGAATCGAGGTTACCGTTTCACCATACACATTAGCGAATCTAAACTGCAATAGTAATAAACTTATCAAAATTGGAAAACAACAGAAGACTCTTAGCAGACACCTATTTGACTTATCCATCACCATACACCCTTCCTGTAATGATTCCCTACAACAAAACTATCAACTACTGCTTTCAACTAAATTATATATCTACCAGCCGAGTAATTCTAGAGGGCATTGTGATTAAATTATTTATTTCCGTATATTCTAAAATTACTATTTAAATAGGAATTAATTCGGGGTATAATACAGTTACAACAGGTATTGGAGAGGGATTTATGAGAGGCAATTCACAGAATGACAAAATCAAACGAATGGAATTTTACGGAATTTGTATCTTATCTGTATTTACGATTACGACAGGATTTCTTACGCGCCCTTCCTCACAAGAAAGGTTAGAGACTGTTCAAGCATCGAAGGCATCATCTGAACAAAATCAAGAGGCTAACGCTACACCAAATAACCCTCAGTCTCCACCAACGAATAAGCAAGTCGCTCGCATCACTGCAAGTGGAGATATGCTCTATCATGATATTGTTTATGGCAGCGCGTTTGACGGGAATTCATACGATTTCAAAAATGACTATAAACAAATTACGCCACTCGTATCTAACGCAGACCTTGCGATTGGGGATTTCGAAGGGACCATTAATCCAAACGAACCTCTTGCTGGATATCCACTTTTTAACGCTCCTGAAGAAGTCATTCAGAGCATCAAAGACGCCGGATACGATGTCCTCGACTTAGCGCATAATCATATTCTCGATACAGGCATCGAAGGTTTGAAATACACCGCCAACGCCTTTCGTAAAAACGGTCTTGATATCTTCGGGGTAAAAGTCGACCCGTCAGAAGGAATTCTTGTAAAAGAAGTCAACGGCATTAAAGTCGCCATCCTTGGATTCGCGTATGGTTTCAACGGAATTGAAGCTACCCTCACCGATGAAGAATACAACAATCACCTATACGATTTAAATATGAAAAGAGTGAAGCAACTCATTCAACGCGCTGAAGAAATTGCCGACTTTACGATTGTGTTGCCACAAATGGGAGAAGAATATCACCTTCATCCAACACAAGGACAAATCGATACGTATCATCAAATGATCGAATGGGGTGCGGACGTGATTTTTGGCGGTCATCCACACGTTATTGAACCAACCGAAACCATCACTAAAGACGGTGAAAAGAAATTCATCATCTACTCGATGGGGAATCTCCTCTCCAACCAACGCGTTGAAACCTTGGAAAATATCTGGACCGAGCGTGGTGTGATTATGGATATCACGATTGAAAAAGAAAACGGAAAAACAACCCTCACAAGCGTTAAGGCTCATCCAACATGGGTTTCACGAACTGAAATCGGCCGCAGCTTTATGGAAGGACCTGCTTACGACTATCAAGTCTTTCTCGCTGAAAACTATATGCCAGGAGGACCTCTGGAGCATACTGTAGACAAAGAAACGCTTGAGAGAATTCAATCCGCTTATACCGAAGTAAACGAACTTTTAAACATTAAATTCTAAATACGCAAAAAGGCGCCTCCTACCTTCTAGGAAGCGCCTTTCACGATTTCATATTAAGCTACACGTTCTGAAACGTATTTAATAATTTTATTTGGAGTATCGATTTCTTCATAAGTAACTTCTGTTGGAGCCACTTCGATACCGAACTCTTCTAAGCGAACAAGCAGTTCAACGAAAGCTAATGAGTCCATTAACCCTTCCTCTTTTAAGTTGATGTCTTTATCTTCGTATACTACTTCATCCTCACAAATTTCTTCTAGAATTTCTAAAATTCTTTCTTCCATATTTTTCTCCTACTTTCTTATATCAATTTACGGGCCCACTCAGACATTTTCCCTGAAAAAATCAAGAACCCAAACATCACTAAGTGCATCGTTATTATCCAGCTAATCACTTTATACCAGGTCTTATTCTTATTTTTCTTATAAAACTTCGATTTTTTCTGATACCACTCGAATGCTGCCATTAAGATTCCATGATAGAATCCATAAGCAATATAGTTCAATGTAATTCCATGCCAGAATCCCATAAAAGTCATGTTAATCATATAGGCAACCATAGCTGTCGTCAAGCGTTTTTTAAAGATTTTTTTTCGCATAAATCTCATAACAATACGAGAGAATACGAAATCCCTCAACCATGTAGATAGCGTAATGTGCCAACGATTCCAGAAATCTTTAATATCCACACTAATAAATGGAACGTTAAAGTTCATTGGTGTTTCAATTCCAAGAATATTACTTGCTCCTACTGCCATCAGACTATACCCTGCAAAATCAAAGAATAAATATGCGGTGTATAAATACATATAAATAACGAAGAAAGAAAAGTCTTTATATCGAATGGATGTCATTTGTTGAAACACCATTCCAGAAATTACAAGCTTATAAAATAGTCCAAGAACCAATCTAAAAAGACCTGTTCCCGCTAATTCTAAATACTCATCCTTTGTTCGTTGCTTTTTCCAATCTTCTAAGAATCTGCGACTGCGATCAATCGGCCCTGAACTTAGCGCAGGGAAAAATAATAGAAAGTGCACATAATCTAGTGGTCCCATTGGCTTTTCGATTAACCCATCATAAATTTCAATAATGATTTGGATTAACTTAAAAGTCATGTAGGAAATACCTAAAAAGCCAAGCCCCGAGATCTTAAATACAGCGAGAACTTTAACTAAAACAAGTGGTAGTCCTGCAAGAAAAATCATAAGAATCATTGTTTTCTTATGCTCTTTAAACTTCACACTCAGATGCATCAGTATATAACCTGCTAAAACATAACCTATGATAGAGCCAAGATGCATAGGATTTTCTGCGAAAACGAAATAAACCATCAACGTAGAAAATACTAACGATAGATAGTAAGTAGATTTTTGAAAGACATTCATTATGAACGCTATTATAAGAATGAATCCCAGTGTCATAAAGAAGGATAGGCCTTCAAAATAATGCATCGACTACACAAGCTCCTTTAATTGTTTTTTATCAATCTTCCCGTTATTGTTTAACGGCATTTCATCTAAGAAAACGACTTTCTTAGGAATCATATATTCCGGCACATGTTGTGCTAATTCTTTTTTGACTAATTTAACCGTTTCAAAACGTTTTTCAATCGGTTCGTTATAGACTACAAACGACGTAATAGACTTCACTTTACCATCTGCAAAAGAAGGCACGGTAGCCGCTTGACGAATTTTTGGATTTTTCAATAGATTATTATCAATATCTTCTAATTCAATTCGATGTCCATGCAATTTGATTTGGAAATCAATCCGTCCTTCGCAGAATAATAACTCTCCTTCGAAATGCCCCACATCTCCTGTTCGATAAGCACGCTCACCATCCACCTCAAAGAAATGCTTCTGATTCATTTCAGGATTTTCGTAGTATCCTTTCGCAACTGTATTGCCGTAGATAATAATCTCTCCGCTATTTTCCCCATCAATCAAAACTGTCGTTCCTGGTTTAACAACTCCTACTGGCAAGTTATCAGGATAACGTTCCACTAATTCTTTTGTAAGTGGCATCCATGTGACCATTACAGTAGATTCTGTCGGTCCATAAGTATTTACGACTTCTGCTTTCGGGAATCGTTCCATTAATTTTTCTACTGTAGAACTGAATAATTTTTCTCCACAGAAAACGAATTGTTCCAGTTCAGGGAGCAAGTCTCCATTAAAACTTGGATCCGCCAAACACATTTCTGCAAAAGATGGCGTCGAAATCCAAACAGTCGCTTTTGATTCTTCTAAAGTTTTGAACAATACTTTAAAATCTTGTAAATGCTCTTTATCGATCTGAATCAGCGGAATGTGCATATACAATGCTGGCCATAAAGACATCACTGACAAATCAAAAGAAAATGGTGGATGCCCTAAGAAGACTTGAGGTCCTTTTCCATCATAATAAGCTGTATACCAATCTAAGAAGTGGTTTAAGTTTGCATATGTAATAGAGACACCTTTAGGCTTCCCTGTACTTCCGGAAGTGAAAATAATATAAAAAATATCTTCATCCTTCACATAATGTTCCTTAGAAACACGTTCTTTAGTTTTGGTAATGATTTTTTTAGCCTCATCTACTGTCATTATTGGCGTATCTAGTTCAATTGCCTCACTCACCAAAACGATTGGGCTCTTTACTGTTGCAGCAATATCTCTTACGCGATCGATTGGAGTGTTGACATCCACAGGGCAGAACGCTCTTCCGCTTTTAACACAAGCTAAGAAGTACACAAGCATAAATGGATGCTTATGACCATAAACCACAATCGGAGATTTATCCTCTTTATAAGTTTCATTTAAATAAAACGCCAACTTATCAGAGTACTCCCATACTTGTTTAGCGGTCAGTTCTTCTTCTGGCATTAAGTCGTGCTTATAAATCACTTTATCGAGTTGTGTATTTTTTTCTAATTGTTCTAATAAACGTGCCATCTTTTTCTCCCTTGAACACCTTTTCAAATTCTCTTTCTGAAAAACAATTGCCCTTGTTTTCATTACAAAAAGGATTATAGCATACTGGTATATACTTTCATATGAAATTTGGGTAAAAATTTTAGATTTTTAATTTTTCTTAACACCTTACCTGACAGTATTTTAAAGCGTTTCTTTTATTCTCAAAAAACAAGCTCTTAGACACATTGAATCGAAGGCATCTAAGAGCTTGTATGAATGATTAAATTCAGTTAAATGAAAAATCTATTTTTCTTCTTTAGCTTTTTTGAACCCAAAGACTGTTCCAAATCCAGCTAAAATCGCAACTACTGCAGCCACTAAAGTATTATTTGATGTTGTACCTGTATTTGGTAATGTTTCTGCTTGCTCAGATTTTACTTGAGCCCCTGGAACTTTTGCTTCTTTAGCGTCAGAGGCAGAAGTTACTTGTCCATTTTGTGCATTAATCGCACCATTAGCATCAGAGTTTTGTGCATTCCCTGCATTTGTTTGTGTCGTTACAGCTGATGTAGCTACTGTTGTTACAGCTTGTGTTGTTGATGCTTGCGTTGTCGCAACTGTTGTAACCTCAGTCGTTGGTGCTTGTGTTGTCGCAACTGTTGTAGCCTGAGTCGTTGGTGCTTGTGTTGTTGCAACTGTTGTAGCTTCTGTCGTTGGTGCTTGTGTTGTCGCAACTGTTGTAGCTTCTGTCGTT